>NC_008554.1:600000-847500 GCF_000014965.1 Syntrophobacter fumaroxidans MPOB
GAAATGGGCGAGGTCCGGGTCAGGGATCTTGCCGACGAAATCCGCAGGATCGTGAGGACGAAGCTGCTCAACCCGAAATGGATCGAAGGAATGAAGGAACACGGCTACAAGGGCGCGGGAGAGATCGGCAAGCGGGTGGGCAGGGTCTACGGATGGGAAGCCACGAGCAGGGAAGTGGATGACTGGATCTTCGACGACATTGCCCGAACCTTCCTCATGGACGAGGGGAATCGGAAGTTCTTCGAGGAGAACAACCCGTACGCCCTCGAGGAGACCGCCCGAAGACTGATCGAGGCGGCCGAACGGGGGCTTTGGGCTCCGTCCGCCGACGTGCGGGACGCGCTCAAGGAAATCTATGTCGAGATCGAGGGATGGATCGAGGAAAAGACCGGAGAAATGGAAGGCGACTTTCAAGGCGGCTCGATCGACATCATCACTTCACGCGAAGTGGAAAGTTGGAAGGGGAAAATGGATGAGACTCTGGGACGAAAGGGTTAGGGGATGATTTTTCCTTTCACGGCCATTGTCGGTCAGGATCAGATGAAGCTGGGTCTTATTCTCAACGTCATAGACCCCACCATCGGGGGGCTCCTCATCATGGGCGAGAAAGGGACGGGGAAAAGCACCGCGGTGCGGGCCCTCGCGGATCTCCTTCCCGAAATCGCCGTTTCCAGGGGCTGCGCGTTCAATTGCGATCCCGACGGCAAAAACCTGTGCACGTCCTGCGTGGAAAAAGCGTCGCCGGGGCGCCCTCTGGAGAGCGAGACGAGAAAGATGAAAGTGATCGAGCTCCCTCTCGGCATCACGGAGGACAGGCTCGTCGGAACGCTCGATATCGAGCATGCCCTCAAACACGGGGCAAAGCGATTCGAACCGGGGATTCTCGCGGATGCAAACCGAAACTTTCTTTATGTGGACGAAGTCAACCTGCTCGAAGACCACATCATCGATTTGTTGCTCGATTCCGCGGCCATGGGGCGGAATTTCGTCGAGCGGGAAGGAGTTTCCTTCACGCATCCCGCCCGCTTCATCCTCGTGGGCACGATGAATCCCGAGGAAGGCGACCTCAGGCCCCAGCTTCTGGACCGTTTCGGTCTCTGTGTCTACGTACGGTCCATTCGAGAAAGGGAGCCGCGCATGGAAATCCTCAGGAGACGCTTCGAGTTCGATGCGGATCCCGCTGCTTTTCTCGAGAAAATCGAGCCCGACCAGCGATCCTTGTCGGAGCGGATCGTCCGGGCCAGGCGAAACCTTCAGGACATCAAGATGCCGGACGAAATCCTGGAAAAGGTGGTCGGGGTCACCTCGGCGGTTCATGTGGACGGCCACCGCTCGGACATCGTGATTCTCAGAGGGGCGAGAGCGCTCGCCGCCTTGAAGGGGCGGGAGCGCATCGAAATGGAAGATATCAAGGATATCGTTCGCCCGGCACTGAACCACAGGCTCAAGCGGGCCCCGTTCGAAGAGATCGGATCGGGGGCAAGCAAAATGGAAGCGGTGATCGAGCAGTTGGGCCGAAGTGACGGCGCTGCGATTTCGTAACGACAGGGGGCGTCCGCCCGTGCACAGCGTCGTCCCGAAGTTTGCCGTTCAATCGTAGCGTGAGACCGGTTTGGTCTTCAAGGAATGCATGATGTCATTTGCCAGGATAGTCAGTCACGCGAGGGCAAAACTGGCTCTCATCCTCAACCTGATCGACCCCGGCATCGGAGGCGTTCTCTTCCTTGGGCACAAGGGGACGGGGAAATCCACTCTGGCGCGTTCGGCGAGGAATCTCCTTCCTGAAGGCGCACCATTCGTGGAAGTGCCTTTAAACGTCACCGAAGATGCCCTGTTGGGAGGCATCGACCTCGAGGAAGCCGTCCGGACGGGGGAGCGGTCCATGCGGGCCGGCCTCCTCCAGCGCTCGCTTGGAGGCGTGCTGCACATAGACGACGTCAATCTTTTGAACCAGGACCTCTTGAGTCTAATACTCAACAATCGGGAGGGAGACGGAATCGTTGGCGCAATAGAGGAAGGCTCGATCTCTCGACGGCTCTGCCTCTTTGCCGGCATGAATCCCGAGGAGGGAGCGGTTTCGGCCGCAACGATCGATCATTTCGGCCTGTGTGCCGTCTTCGAGACGCCGGAAAAACAAGGCACGAAGACGAGGGCGCTCGCGCACAATTGCCCGGATGAGGCCCTCGATCTGCGCTTGCGCCGGATTGAGGCGAAAGTGAAGAAGAGAATCGAACGAGCGCGGGGGCTGCTCGAACGGGTCGCCGTGCCTTCCCAAATGCGGGCACTTGCCGTGGAGGCGTGCATCGAAGCCGGTATCGAGGGACACCGCGGGGATATCGCCCTGCTCAGGGCCGCGCGGGCCTATGCCGCGTTTTGTGGTGCTCGTGCCTTGTCGGCCAAACATGTCAAGAGGGTCGTTCCCCTGGCGTTGATCCACAGAAGGCGAAGTGCCGCTCCTCCGAGGGAAGAGGAGATGCGGGAGCAGCAGTCGCAGATACCGCGGGCCGAGGAGCGGGAACAGGCGGGGGATTCGAGCCGCGGCGGGGCCGAGGCCCGGGAAGCGCCCGCGGATGGAGACGGGAGCCAGGCCCATTCGTCTCCGAAGTCCCGGGAAGGGCACTCCCGGGAAGAGGTCTTCCCGGTGGGCGATTCCTTCAAGGTGAAAAGGATGCGCTTCGCGAAGGACAGGATCGAACGCAATGCTTCCGGGAGAAGAACGAACACGCGATTCTCGGGCAAGGCGGGACGGTACGTCGGGAGCATACTCCGGGCGAAAAAGCTCGACGTCGCTGTCGATGCCACTTTGCGTGCGGCAGCGCCCTGGCAGATCCTGCGAGGTCGTACGGGAAACCTCATCGTTTCGCGCGAAGACCTGCGGTTCAAAAGGCGCGAAAAGAAAATGGGGCACCTGGTGGTCTTCGCCGTGGATTGTTCCGGTTCCATGGGGGCCAGGAGGAGGATGATCGAGACCAAGGGGGCGGTCCTTTCGATGCTGACCGACTGCTATCACAAGCGGGACAAGGTGTCCCTGATCGCATTCCGCAAGGACGGGGCCGAGGTCGTCCTGCCGCCGACCTCCAGTGTCGAACTGGCATCCAGGAGGCTCGCGGAAATTCCCGTCGGAGGGAAAACTCCGCTCCCGGCCGCTCTGGTTGCGATTTACAACCTCATCAGGCGAGTGCTCATAAAGGAACCGGCTCTCAGAATCGTCGCGGCCGTGGTGAGCGATGGGCGGGCCAATCAGGGCATCACCGGCATTCCCGTGCCCGAGGAGGTCGAAAGATGCGCCGGGCTCCTCAAAGGCATGAAAAACACGGACTTCATCGTGGTCGACACGGAAGACAAATCCGGCATCATGCGGCTGGACCTGGCGCAACGGCTCGCCGTGAGTCTCGACGCGGATTATTTTACCTGCGACACCCTGAAGGCCGAAATCCTCGCCGAGCTGGTTTCGCGCAGAAAGAACTGATATGAAGTTGCGTTCAAGAGATGGATCTTTCAAGCACAAAAGAGCGGGGGAATGATTCCCCCGCACCCCCCAAGTTTCGGCCACACGCGCAAGCGCGTGAGGCCAAGGCTCGGCGCTGTCGGCGACTGGCCGAAGGCCGCCGCCGCAGCGCCACACGGAGCCGCGAAGCGGCGATGGGGTGTGGGGGATACGTCCCCCACGCTTTTAGAGTATCATCTCGAACGCAAATCCGTATGAGAGGCGGTCATTCGGGGATTTATTGGCGCCCCCTGCGAAGCAGGCAAAAGCGCTCACCGGGGTTTCGGCTTTGCACGCGATCAACGAATAAAAAAAAGCCGATCCGTGGGGCAGACGGGCCGGCTTCAGAGGAGGAAAGAGTTTTCTCTTGCTTGCCCGTGTTATTAAGCAAGAACGATGCCAACCATTGTTCAGCCTGGAATTCCCGCTCCGGGACGGAATCGATCGGTCGCCATGGCGCGATTTTGGGCTCATTTAAAGCGCCATAATCCCGCCATGCGCATTAAATCCCGCCAAAATCCCGCACTTTCGGGCCATAAAGTATGGCGCGATTCTCGCGAGGATGCGAATCGCCTCGGGAAAAGCAAGGACCGGGCTCACGCAAAGAGCAGCCTCACGCAACGGCGCGACGACGGGCGCCGTTCGGCTCATACCTTCGCGAAAAGGAAGGGGGCAGGCGATTCGGGCGCCTGCCCCCTTCCTTTTCGGACATGCATGAAAACGCCCGACAAAGGTGTAACTCCGACTTCCGGTCTCCAGCTCGAAATCGATCCCGCCTGACGGTCACCAGGACAGGGACACTTTACGATTCAACAGGTACTTGGCCACAACCCCCTGGAGCGACGAATCGGTGGGAATGCCCTCGGCAAAGGCCTTGAGCGTATTCAGGTCCGATTCCCACGCGACATCCCCTGGGGCGAGCACACAAACGGTGCCGGGTTCATAGTTCTCGAACAGGCGTCCGTCCTTGTAGTAGAAACACGCTTCGCTATGAACCGTGGGGAAAGCTCTTATTGCAGGGGGAATATCATCCGGTCTGAACCACAGTTTGATTTCGCGTTCCGCTTCCTCCGGAGTGGCCGAGGCATGGATGAGATTGTCCATTCTATCCCCGACAATGTTGCCCTGCGCATCTTTGAGGGCGACAACCGTTCCGAGGGATCGAACGCATCCGGGTTTTTCGTCTCTGGCCACATGGGGATTCGTGGGGCCGCAGATCTCGCGCACCTTTCGTATGACATCCGGTCCCTTGTAAACAATGGCGATGACCCGCTGTTTGTCCGGTTCCCCGGGATAATGAAGGTGCCCCGTGATCATCTCGATAAGCGCCGGGAAAAAGACCTTGCCGCGGTGTTCCGCATAGTGCTCCTCTGCGAGCATTCTGGTCACGTGCACCACTTTGGTTCCGGCGAAGGTCAAGCCGGTGTGAAACTCTGAAAACTGCGAGAGCACGTATCCGGTCAGAGAGTTTTTAAGGGCATCCGGTTTGATCAGGACAAGCGTCTGTTGGAGGTCGTCGCGCATGTATTCTCCTTGTCGTTTGGAGTTCGAGAATGCCGCCGTTTCGCATAACCCGTCCGTTCCCGTCGCATCGCAGTCGGTCCCGATCCGTCCGGAATCGACGCTCCATCAGGATTCACGGCGTTGCGCAGTCGTTCCGGAGAAAGGGAGCTGTCCTCTCCTGTTGCGGCGGGCGACGGCTCGCTCACTTCGCTCGAAATGACCGCGTGGGCCGTTTCGAATGGGCGCCAATTATGCACCAAGAGCGCACATGGTTACAAGGGGGTTGTACCGGGTGGGAAGGACAATTGGGCCCGGCTCGCGCACTCCGGGTCCGGCGTGCGGCCGGCTTCGGAGCTTCTTCGTTGCGCTCAAGTATTCGCCGGCTGTCTTTTCCAGTTACCATATCCCCGGGAACAGCCTCTTTCTGTTCTGGGCAAAATGGGAATAGCCTTCGATTGCGAAAAGTACCCGTTCCTCGATCCTGATCCGCAGAAGAATGGCGGGCACAAGAGCAAAAAGAAAGATACAAAGCGTCACCGCGTTGAGAAAGGCGATGCATATCCCCGCATTGGCGATGAGCATTCCGGCGTAGGCCGGGTGCCTGACGAAGCGATAGGGGCCGGAATCCACTATTGTGTGCCGGGGTATGGTGCGAACCAGGTGCGAATAGAACTTTCCCAACGTTCGGATCGCCCACAGCCGGCAACAGCCGCCGGCCGCGAAGAGACCCATGCCGAAAAAATGCGCAATGTTCGGCGAGTGCCAAACCGAAGGGAACCACAGTGCGGAGAGGAACGTCAAGGCCTGGGCGGTACCATAGACCAGGCACGTTGCGGAGTCCGACGTTTTCTTGCCTTCGCTGTCGGCATCCCTTCCCGCAACCGGTGTCTCCACCAGCAGCCACAAGATGTACAAGCCGACGAACACGTTATCCGCATTGACCGGGTAGTCGCTCCAGATGCTCGCTGTCCGCCATTGCCTTGTCCAGGCGAGAGCGACGATTCCAAGGAACAGGACCAGGGACATCTTCAGGGTCAAACCTACACTTTTCACAAATTTCCGTCGCGTCGGGTTCACCTGCACTCTTCACAAGTCTCCACGAGCGGGAGGTTCTCAACGAAGCACGAAAATCGCCGGTGCCGGGAGTATTCCCGCTCAAACCTCCATGATCCGGTGACTCATAACAGACAATGTAAATGCGCCGAGCCGAGGGCATCATCACACAACCGGCGACTCCGCCGGGGTGCATTGCGCGTTCCTACAACCCGGTTTCCGCCAGAAAGGGGCTAGGCCTGGCGAGCTCTCCCCGCCTGGTGGCGGCGGCGCTGAGAGATAACAGCTCGGATGCCCTGGTCATGGCCACGTACATGAGTCGCCGTTCCTCCTCCATTCCCCTTTCGAGCTCGATCTCGCTTTCGGTCTCAATCGATTTGCGGTGGGGCAGGATGCCTTCCTCGACGGCCACAACGAACACGGCCTTGAATTCGAGCCCCTTGGCGGCATGGATGGTGGAAAGGCGTACTCCGTTCCCGTTGTCGGTCTCGTCCTGATCGTCCCGGATGAGTGCCGCATCCTCGAGGTACTCAGGGATCGAGGCCTTCCCGGCGGCGTCGTAGATCATGGATTTGATGTTCTCCAACCGGGTTTCGAGGTCGTCCCCATCATCCGAGAGGGTACTCAAATGGGCGAAGTAATCGGTTTCCTTCATGACCCTGTGCATGGCCGCGTCGGGCTTCTCCTCCGCGATGGATTCGAGCAGGGAAAGAAGCTTGTCCAGCTCGGCGGCGGCCTTCTTGGGAATGAGCCTGCCGTCGATCGCCTTGCGGGCGGCGTCGCGCAGGGACATGTTCCTTTCCTTGCAGCCGAAAATCTTCTTCAAGGCTCCCGGTCCGATTCCTCTCCGGGGAACGTTGACGATCCGTTCGAAGGAAATGTCGTCGCTCGGGTTCACGGCACAGATCAGGTAGGCATTGATGTCCTGGACTTCCCGCCGCTGGAAGAAGCCCTGCGCTCCGACCATGGTGTAGGGAACCCCGGCCGAGCGCAACGCGCGCTCGAAGGGCAGGGACGTGAATTTGGTCCGGTAGAGTATGGCGATTTCCCGGTAAGGGATATTCTCATCATTCAGGAGCTCCCGGCACCGATCGGCCACCCATTCGGCTTCCATCTGCTCGTTGTAGAATGTTTCGACCGTCACCGGTTGTCCGTCCCTGCGGCTGAAGCACTGTTTCTCGATGCGCTGCAGATTGTGAGCGATCAAACGGTCGGATGCGGTGACGATCTGCCGGGTCGACCGAAAGTTCTCCTCAAGCCTGAAGACCCTGGCCTTGGCGTATTTTTGCGGAAAGTTTATGAAATGAAATGGATTGGCGCCCCGAAACTGGTAAATGCTCTGGTAGTCGTCACCCACCACTGTCAAACGCCCGTCTTTGAGAAGCAGATCGATGATCTGGTTCTGGATTTCATTGGAATCCTGGAATTCATCCACCAGGATGTAATCGAACCGGTTGCGGTAAGCCTTTCTTATCTCGGGATATTTTTGCAGCAAATCGCGCGTGAGGAGCAAGATGTCGTCAAAATCGACGGAATTGCTTTGAGCCAGCATCTCGTTATAAATCCGGTAGGCTTCTTTTCTCCTGGGCACGCGACCGTTACTCGCCAGATAGAGAACGGGGTCGGCCGAATTCTTGGCTTTGGAAATCAGGCTGGCCGCGGCGAAAAGATAGTGGCGGTCCAGATTGAGCTCGGCGAGCACTTTTTTCAAGTGCGCCTTCTGCTGTGAGGCGTCGTGAATGAGCAGCGGCTTCCTGTAACCGAGCAGTTCGCAATGGACTTTGAGGATCTTGAAACAGGCGCTGTGGAACGTGCGGACCCACGGAAAATCTCCGGCACTCCTGCCGGTGATCTTTTCGAGCCGTGACTTCATTTCGTCGGCGGCCTTGTTGGTGAAGGTGATGGCCAGGATGCGTTCCGGGTCGTAGTGGAGGTTGTTGACCAGGTAGGCGATCTTATTCGTGAGCGTTCTGGTTTTACCGCTGCCGGCACCCGCCGTGACGATGGCCGGAGTCTCCACGTGGGAAACGGCTTCCATCTGCACGGGCGAGAGAGACTGCATGGACATGTTGCCACTCCCGAATGCGTTAAAGGTCGACGGCATTCCGTCGACGGCAGTGGAAGATACTCCGGGGGACGTCGAGGCACAAGGGGAAAGTGTTATTTCGATCGCATCACGGCATAATGCTTGTACAAATTTGCCGGGGAGCACAACGGGGGTGCGGGAAAATGCGTATCCCCCCCGCGGATGCGCCGGACGGACAGGTCGGGTTGAAATGCCTTGAAAAGAAAAGCCCGCTGACTTATGGTTCAACGAAGCATGTCCGGCAGAAAGGGAGAATGCCTGATGAAGAAGACGCTGTTTGCACTCGTTGCTCTTGCCGTTATTGTCGTCGGGTGCGGTGAGCCGGCCTTGGCCAAAGGCGGCGGCAAGGGCGGCGGGAAAGGCGCCGGCGGCGCCGCCGCGCCACGGGCGGCAAAATATAGACCACCTCAACCCGCCGTGTCGCTTGGTTCCGCCGGGTTCGCAAGCCAGTACGGGCCGGTGACGTCTTACTACGGAAGCCTTGCCAGTCAGTACGGAAGTCTGCTGAGCCAATACGGTCCGAGTATCGGTCAGACCGGGTCGAGTCCCTTGCAGGGCACTTCCACGACAGGCACCGGTCAGGGAACTCCGATCTTCGGACAATCCGACGTGTTCGCCTCCACAACGCCCGGCGCGATTCCGGGGGCCCCGGATATCCTCTCGGGTCTTTCGATGGGTTTGGATTCGGGTTTGGCCGATCTCATCCTGAGCGGACTTCAAGGGACCGCGACGGCAGGACGTCCGTCGTCGAGCCGCTTCCAGCTCCCGACAGCCGTTCAGATTCTCCCGCCGACCACTCCGGGTTCCGCCGCCGTGGGGCAGTACACTTACGACCTGTCGCTTGCACTCGCGGCTCCCCAGCTGACCTCGATCTCCGCGTTTCCGGGGCAGTATGGCACCCTGCCGTTGCAGACGGGCATGGCCGCGCTCTCCTACGGACCTCAAGCCGGGGCATACGGATTCGTCCCCGTTACCGGCGCCCTCGGCGGCACAGCGGGGCAGTACGGCTATTTCGCCGGCCAGTACGACATGACGTCGAGCCTGCAGGATCAATCCACGCAGGTTGCTTTGAGCTCGGCGGCAGTGACGGCGATCCTCGATGCGCTGTCCTCTCGGCTGCGGACGTCATCGGGACTGCCGGGAAGCACTTTGACCGGCACGGGGATCGGACGTTTCTCCGGCTCGATTCCCGGGATGGCGGCCCCCGTGGGGGGAATGCCCTCCACCTTGTCCCAGTTCCAGGCCGCTCCCGGCATGGGGTCGCCTCTCCGCATGGGCCCACCGTAAAAGCCACCGGGGTAGACCCGCGCGGAGAGACGCCGGAATCAAACCTGCTTTGCCGGCCTCCGCTTGGTCATCGGTTTCGGGGAAGAACCGGTGCCCGATTCGGTGGTGGCCGATGCCTGCTCGGCCATAGCCTTTTCCTGCTTTTTCTGTTCCAGGAACTTCACCAGGTTTTCCGGCAATCCGCGTTTCTTGGCCGCTTTGCTTCTCGCCTTGGTCAGCGATTTCGCCGACAGCGGCTGCTTAAACGAAAACCCCCATTTCTTCTTATACTCTCTCGGGGTGAGACCGTGAGCGCTCAGATGCCTTGCCGTAAGCTGGCGCATTTGTGTCCCGCATTCCAAACAGGTGATCTTGTCGTCCTGGATTGAGCTTTTCGGGTCCTGCTTCAATGAAGCTCCACCCTCGAGCGCAACGCCTTCTCCAATGGCCGCCACGTCCAGAAAGAGGCCTTTTTCTTCCGCTTTCTGCATCTTCTGCAACGTGGAAAAGGTCTTGATGAGTGCTTCTTCAATTTGGGTCGGCGTCATCTGGCCGACGGACGCCTGGGCCTGAATGATTTCGGCAGCGATATCAAGCAGCTTTTTTGTCATACTCTCTTCCTCCTCTGTGATGTTAGGGCACAAACAGGAACCAATGATCAAATCCCATAAGCCGTGCCACAGTGATTCTCGTACTATGGCAAGAATAGAAATGGAGTATCGACCAATCGACAACCAACAAAAATAAACCTGCACCCGGAATAGGTATTATTTACTTTTTCTACAATTCTGATCGGCAAATATTGTCTTTTCTTAAGGACAAATAGACGGTTTTTCCCCATTCGACAAAAAAACTTGATTCATCGATTAATTCACAAACGTCTCCATGGGACAGCAGCTTGAAGAAGGCAATTCTTGAAATATTCTCCATTGCCCGGACAAACCCGTACGCCCGCAACTGTGAGTTAAATACTCAAAATCTGTAAAAATATGCTATTATAGTTGTTATTTGACTATTATTGCCATAAACGGACAAGAATTATCCCACGCCAACGGCATCGAAAAAACCACTCGAAACACGTGCAAAAACATGATCGACCGGTAGCGGCGGTCTTGTCCGGCGGCTGCCGATCAATGGGAAAAAGCTTGGAATTCGGTCGAGACAACCCACGAAAAAGGGTGTCACCCAAACGCCGACTGCGTTCCCGCTTCCCGACAGAGTGACGGACGCGACGGCCCACTGCCTTCGCCGATACAGCGAGCGCCCGGGCCATCACGAGAAGACGATGGTTTGCGACCCGACTCACACCCATATATGATGCAGGCCAAGGACAATGAGTCTACACCCGTCCGCAAAAAACATCTGTCGAATGCCCGCCGGAATAATATCGGTTCGGCTACAATTCCCCGCGTACGCCATGTATATTCGATGGGTCAGGTTCGCCCGTCCGTACCCGCAGTGAGCAATGCAGTTGATTATTCAGCCTATATCCGAATCCTGGGAACCACGATTGGTTTGAGTTTTTGATTTCGCTTCCTGTCGTCATCGCCACCCGGGCGGGAATTCGCCCAAGGACGATTTCGCCTGTTGAACCGCACGACCTAGGGTAGGCGTGAAACGATAGGATCGCGGTCATATCATTCCTGAAAAGCTCCGCCATGCAAACATGTACAGGCCCGGCTCCCCTCCGCGCCGGACAGAATCCGCCTCTGCACATCCTCGCAACGCACAGTCTCAAATGACTGCGGCGAAGGTCTCAGACAATACTGTATTACAAGCAAATGTGTGGTGGCTTGATCAGGCAACCCGGCCGTCTCGAATGGGAAGGAGACCCGCGGCTTTCCGTCTCCACCTTGCGATGGATTTGGCTTTTTCTAACTAGTCACTGCAACATGTAAGAAGATAATCAATCATCAAGGAGTATCAGTCAACAAAAATTTTAGTTTCCCCATGATATAATCTCTTACTGCCGCGCGGCAGATTCCAACTTCAGGGTTTCAGGAATTCGGTCGGCGGATTTGCGCCAACCTCTGGCCTTCATGCACATTTCAAATTTCTGTTCGTTCAGGCCAATGTGTTTCATGCTCATACCGGTGTTTCGAGGTTCTTCAAGAGGGCGGAAAGCTCCGGAAGAAGTAAGCCCCGACTCGCGTTCGCAAGCGATTCGGTCTCGTTCGAATTCGGCATGGGTCGCCCCGGGCTTCACCCATTCGACGGGTGCACAACCCACTGCCAGGAGGACCGGAATGAAGACTGCCGCAATAAGCCGTTTCATACCTCGCCTTTCAGATTTGATGGTCGGTACCGTCCACATACCCATTGCTTTGATCAACTTTATAACCTGGCGATTATAGTTCAAGAGATTTGTGCAGGGCGGGCGCGGGCGACGGACGCGATCGAACGAGGGAGCCGGGCGGTCTGTGCAGGAGTCCGGCGGAATCTATCAACCCTTCATATTCCGGGAAACCAGCGCCAGCGCACCCGCGTGAGATAGTCACGGTATTCCGGGTCCTCCCGCAGGAACCTTTCCTCGATGAAGCTTTTCAGAACGAACAGGCCGCACCCGATGACCGATATCGCCAGAACCCGCGGTGAGTAGTCCCTCAGCGTCCAGGCGATGAAGGAAAGGAAGATGCCCGTATAAATCGGATGGCGGACAATCCGGTACGCACCGCCCGTGACGATAACCCGCTGGGCCGGAACGAATCCGATGCTCCGCCCCAGGCTGAGGCGCGCAAACAGGAGCACGACCAGGGAGAGCAGGGAAAGAACGTCGCTGACCGCGGAAGGGAGGAGGGGGACTCCTTTTCCTGCGACGAGGGCGGGCACGAAAAGGCCGCCGTAGGTTGCCACGAACGCCAGCAGCCAGTACCAGGGATTGGGCGTGATGCGAACCGGGGAGGTGCGCAGCACGGTGGTCGTGATGATGATCAGATGATTGATCATGATCACGACGAGCGGAACGCTCAGGGCGCCTCGCTTCGTTACCGCAAGGAAGATGTGGGCAAAAGGGAGAGCCGCCGCCACGGCGATGGTCTTGTCAACCCATGGGGTGCGAAGCATGTCGAACAAGCGTTGCCGGAGGTCCGGCTTGTCGGGGGCAACCATGGTCCGATTCCTTTCGGGGCCAAAGTGTAAAATCCGAAGATCCGCTCCCCAAGTCCCGACGTCCGCGGCCTTCACTCGTGGATTCGGCGCACCGTTACGGCCAAGCGCGCGAGAGACCTCCCGGTTTACATCCGGCATCTCGGCCGGCGAGCCCGGGGCGGCATGAATAAGCCGAGGCTTCTCCATGACGATCTTGTGCACCCGGGTTTGATCTGCCCTTGATTACGCCTCGAGCGGCCTCGCTTTCGATGTCGCAAGGCGCGGGCGTTGAACTTCCCCTTGTTCCGGCAGATTGACGCATGATATCAGATGCTTGAGATACAATCAGCATAATTCTCAGGCAACCTCGACCATGATCGGGGGCAACGCGCTCCTGGGGGGCTCATCCTGTTTTCTAGAGAAACATGGGCGGAGCCGATCGCGTTTCCCTTCGGTTCGCTCTGTGGGAATGCTGATTGCGTCCCGTCTGGAAGATGGTTAGGTTTTTCTTACAGGACACGGGAAAAAAGGAGGAATGGAAGATGAAGCGAATACTTCTGGTCCTCGCGGTGTTGGCCGGAGTCATGGGGTGTGCCACCATGCCCGATCAGAATTGGCTCTACGGTGATCCCTACTCGGGTCTGCTCCAGGTGGAGCCGAGGGCGGAGGTTCAGTTCCTCTTCAGCAATCCGAACTACGGCACCAGCCTGTTCGCACTGGACGTTGACGAGAAGTTCCAGCTGGGAAGGATCGGACGTAACTCGATCAACGGCGGAATCGGAATGATGGGGATCTACCGTTTCTAACGCGCGTCCAGCGGTGGTCTTTTCCATCGGCGCGGCGTTCCACGCCTTCGACGATATCGAGCCTCCGCGACGAACCGTCCGGGTGAGAGCACAACGCTTGCGCGGGGAGTTCGCGGCCGAAGTCCGAGGCAGACCAAGGGCGGGAATACTGCAGCGGTTTGCACCGTTCCCCGGAACGCCGTTGATGGTTTTTGTGTCTGGTCCCGTTTTTATGGCTGTTGGTGGCTTGCCCGGATCGCCTCGTGCACGTGGTTGGACTTCAGTCTTTGTATTCCCATGTCAGGTTCAGCCAAAAGGAGGCGTTTCGGGGATCGTTGGCATAGACCAGGACCGACTTCCTGTTGATGCCCCGGCAGCGTTTCGTGTCGAGAATGATGGTGATGCTTCCCTCGCCGCCCGGCGGGATGTCCCGATCGAATCGGGTCGAGCATCCTCATCCGACGCGGACGTTTTCGATCACCAGTGTATCGTTCCCGGGATTTCCCACCTTGAATTCATGTTCCAGCACGTCGCCCAGGGTGATTTTGCCGAAGTCGTGGGTGGTCTCGAGAAGCTCGGCACAGGGCCCGGCTTGGGGTTCGGAGCAAAGGAGCAGGGCCGGTCCCGGGTTCTCGACGGCGCACAGGCCCGAACCGTTCAGGAACGCCGCAAGGAGCACGGCGATAAGCCACGGTTTCATTCCAAACGATCGTATCATCTTCCCCTTCTTTCTTCATGGATTTGGATGAGCGCGCCCGGCGTGCCGGGTGCGGCCGGGCGCGCATATCGCTCTTCCGGCCTCGGGGCTCGCATGCCCGGTCTCCGTTATTGAACCGGGAAGTCGAAGACGGTGTCCGGGTATGGTTCGTTTTTCAACGTATAGTGCCACCATTCCTTCGGATACGGCTGAAAACCGTGGTTTCGCATGAGGGTCTGCAGCAGCATCCGGTGTGCGCGCCGGCTCGGAGTCAACAGGGGCCAATCGGGCCGGGATTCGGGGCCGAAAAAGTCGAATGCGCCGCCCATATCCAGCTCAGCCTCCGATTCCGCCGCTTCCAGCGGCACGATGGTCAGGTCCACGGTGCTGCCGCGCGAGTGGCTCGATTTCTCGGCAATATAGCCTTCCTTGAACAAGTCCGCCTTGTCCACACCCGGATAGAATTCCTGTTTCATGCGCGTGTCCGATAGATCCTGAGCCCATCGAACGAAGTGATTCACCGCTCGCTGTGGCCTGTACCCGTCATAGATTTTCAGCCCGAGACCAAAGGGCTTGAGGTCTTCCTGGACACCTTTGAGCGCCTCCGCGGCCTCCCGGGTGAGAATGCACCTGGCTCCCCGGTACCCGTCGATGGGCGTGCCGACGAAATTGTGTTCGGTGTGATAGCGCAGTTCGACGTTGACACCGGGAACGACCTCATCCACGTAGACGAAACCGTCCGGAAGCCCGGCCTCCTGTGCGACGGCGAGGGGAACGAAGAAAGGAACGAACAGGCAGAGGAGAAGGAGAAATCGTGAATTTCGCTCGAACATCCGAAGTTCCTCTTAAACGGTTTCAAACCGACCGGACGAACCGCCGAAAACGGCGTTCGGGCGGTCGGAGTGCGGACGGAATCGGGCCGAGTTCATCCAAAAAAGCAACGGCGTACCCGGGCTCGGACATGGCGGCGCGGCCCTTATTTGAACGCAACGGCCGTGAAAAACGTGTAGCAGAACGTACCGTCCTCGCGGGTCGTCCGGTAGAGATCCGCTATGCCCCCATCCCATGTCTCTTCATCCGTGAGCTCGAGGGAAAGGGCCTCTTCCCGCACACCTTCGATCATCGCGATGAATGTCTTCCGGGTGAATCCTTCGACCAGTTGAGGGCGGGTCCGGTCCACGTAGACCATGCGCGGCGAAACCTGCACCTCTCGGAAGCCTGCCCGGTCGAGCAAGGGGTAGAGTTCCCGTCCGATGAGCGAATTGCCGCGCTTTCGCGCCTGGACCTCGACCAGGCAACGAACGACAAGGTCCGCCCGCTCGCTCCTCGGATGGCAGTAGTAGGAACCGTGGTCCCCTTCGATCACGCTGACCGAACCATTCTCCCGCAGCATGTCCTTGAGCCTCAGGAGAGCAGCCGCCGGGTCCTGCAGATGTTCGAGCAGAAAGCACACGAACAGATGGTCGAACGTTCCAGCACCATAAGGCAGATTGAAGATGTCCGCCACCTCCACGGCGACGTTCGACAATCCCGCCCGCGCCACTTTCTCCCGCGCCCGCCGGACCGAATCCGGCGAAATATCGAACGCAGTGATCCGGGAGGCGGGATTTTTCCCTGCAAGATACAGAGTCTGAGCACCAACGCCGCAGCCCGGTTCCAGGATGCGGCTCCCGGCCGGAAAAGAAACCGACGGATGCAGGAGCTCCACGAGTGTGCTCGCCTGGTCCTGCAACCGTCCGGCCTCTGTTTCGGAATATCCGTGCACGTATGCTTCCACGAGAATGACCTCCGGGTTCGTGAACATCATCCGCGGGATGAACGCGCGTCCGTGCTTCGCCCGCTCACCCCCGCCGCACCGTACGACAACGCCCCGCCGCCGGGAGGTGTTCCTCAAACGGATCCGGGGTGCGCCGCCCGCAGCGTCTTTCGTCCGCAAGGCGGGAATCACGGGGTCGTACAGGCGCGCGGACCGCCTCGGCTCTCATTGGGGAATCCACCGCACGTTGTCGAATAACACCGACAGGTTAACGCACCGGTTCGATCCGATCAAGAGGCAGCGAAGTTTTTGTGCGGGTGGCGGAGTTTTCGCATAGGTGGCGAATTATTCGCGCAGATGGTGGAGTCCTGGCGAAGGTGGCGGAGTTTTCACCAGTGAACAAGTGATGCACCGGGCAAGGTGCTCAGGACGCCTGAGACGATGCCGACGAAAATGGATTCATCCGGTTGATGAGTATCTTGCTCTGAGAATGCAGGACCTCATTTCCCGGAAGACCCCCAAAACGTCAATGATAATCGCGCCACCCTAAACGCATGAAAGCCATGATCTCCGGGCAATCCTTCATGATGCCCGCCTCGCCGGCGATGCATCATGCATCGGCGTTATGGTTCGTGCAGCATACGAACACCGCAAGGCTGCGAAAAAACAATGGACATGGGGAAGACCCTGTTGTTCGACGTCGATCGAACAACCGTGTGGCTTCTCGACCATGTCCACATTTATTCTCTGTTTCAAGGGAATTGTCCTGTCCCGGGCCACACCGCCGGAGCATGAGAATGGGTGTGCTCGAATCATCAAGGGACAGGAACGAGTCAAGGCATGACAAGAATTGTTAACAAGATGCCAGGAAACTGACAATTTTTGTCATCCGAGCTGTTTTGCCACGGGGCGACGATCGAAGGCGGGTCCTCCCGTTCCCTTTGTGCAGACCCGATCTATGGAGAATCTGACCTTTCCGCCTGCTATGAAACGGGTTCTGGCACTTTTCTTGCTCAAACAAAATTCGGTCGTTGATAGCGACGCTGATTTCAAGGCAGGCAGCAGATCAGGCAGTTGATGCGTAATAACGGAGGACGGACCCTATTCGGCGGGGGCTGGGTTGGGGTCGGTACCTATAGGGCCGGGCAACCCGGCCCTTTTTCCTTTCAAAACGGCTGCAACCGGTCGAACTGATCGACTAACGCCACGCCGTCAAGATCATGGCGCACCACCCCGGGCTGTAACAATGCCGACTTCCCTTTCACAAGGAGACGACGGACCCCGCCGACAGCTGAGGCCGGGGGGCGGTCCCCGGCCTCGCCATGAACGCGGCATCCATTGAAGAGCATGGAGGGAGGAAACGGGTGACCGCCGCCGCGGCCGCTCACGGGGACGTTTCCACGGGCAGTTCCGGCCGGCTGGACCACTCCGCCCACCCGCCGTCGTACCAGAACACCTTCCGATACCCCAGTATGTTTTGGAGCACGAAGCGCGTCTGGCTGGCCTGATGCCCCGTGCGGCAGGAGACCACCACCGTCGTGTCCTTGGAGGGAATCAGGCGCGCGTAGGCCTCTTCGAGCTCCGCCCGCGGCTTGAAACTCGTGATGCCGTCGATTGTCGCCAGGTCGTCGGCGAAAGGACGGTTGACGGCTCCCGGAATATGCCCTGCGCGGGCTTCGTCGGACTTCGCCCCCGAAAAATAGTCGGCGGGCCTCACATCCAGCAGCACCGCGCTGCGCCGATGCACATGCTCCAGCACGGTCCGGTAATCCACGGTGAACCGGTCCGCCTCTCGCGGGGCGGGATAGGCGGTTTCGGTGATGGCGGGCAGCAGAGTATCCACCGGGCGACGTTCCGCCAGCCATTTTTCCCAGCCTCCGTTCAGAATGGCGTAGCGCCGGTGCCCGGCCCGTTCCAGGGCGGTCCCGATGAGTGTTGCGTCCATGATCTTCTCGCTCGGCACGACGACGATCGTCGTTTCGGGCCTGATGCCCAGCAACTCCAGGTGCCGGACAATCATGTCGACAGGCAGCACCATGGACGACACCCCGCCGACCACCCCGCGGAAATGCTCCGGGTCCATCCGCACCGAGCCGGGCAGGTGACCGCCGTTGTAGGCGGGCTGGGAACGTGTCTCGATGATGCGCACGTCGCCGCGCCCGAGGTGCTCGTTCAGCCACGCCGTTTCGACCAGCCCGGGCATGCCGCCGGTGCTCCCTTGCGAATCATCGGCCCGGGCGGTCGCGGTCCCCAGGAAGAACCCGCGCCACGCTTCCACCTGAGCCGCCATTTCGGCGGTGAGCGGCGCTTCACGCAGTGAAACGGGTTTCAGCACGCGGTGCATGAAACCCTGCAAACCGTCGGTCAGGATGGTGACATTGTTGAACCCCATGCGTGCCAGGGCATCTCGTGCCTGGGCGGGGTGGGTCATCCCGTTGGAATAGAGGACGATGGTCCCCCTGTCCCTGCGGGGAGCGAGGGTTTCAGGGAGGTCGGCGGGGGCGACGTTCAAGGCGCCCTTGATGTGAAAGGCGGAATATTCCCCCGGAGTCCGGATGTCCACCAGCAGGAGCGACGGATCGCCGGTCATGAGGCGGTCGGCGAGCGCTTCCGGCTCGACGTGGTCTTCACCGGCTTGCATGGTCTGAAGTATAGCCGTTTCGGGGGGAGGTCCGAGCCGGGAGACGGCGGCCCGATCGATGCCGGCCGACGGAAGTACCGCCACGCCAAAAGCGGCGGCCAGGACGGCCACGCTGAAAGCTTTGAGGAAGGGACTGCCAAAATAGGGACCCGTACCGGCGGTTCGCCTCTCGATCCATTCCGCGAACCAGAACGCGGCCACGCCGAGGCCCGAAAAGACCAGGGCAAAAAACGGAGCGGACACGCCCAGAGCCTCCCAGACGAATTTCACTCCGCTCTCGCCCCACGTGTACAGGGGTTCCAGCAGGCCGTAGATCTCGTTGAACAGGATACTCCCAAGGACTGCCCCGAAAAGGTAAATCAGCGCGTCGAGGCGCCCGGATGCCACGCCCACGGCCGCCGTGCCCGGACACCAGCAGGCCAGGCCGAACCCGATACCGAACAGCACGCCGCCGACGATTTGCGCGCCGTACACGGTGGGAAGAAAGTAAATCTGGTCGGAAGCGACGATCCCCAGCGACAGGGCCAGGTGCAGCCCGAGCATCGCCGTGATCATCGCCGTGAACATGACTCTCAACACCGTCATGTCCCGAAAGTAAAAAATCCCCCCCAACTTCCTGGAGCTCCCGAAACCCGCGCGTTCGAGCGCAAATCCGAAACCGAAGCCCACCAGCAGCGAAACCGCCATGGCCGTGCTGCTTCCCAAGGCATCGTTGCCGAAGAAGGTTGTGATCATGACCATTGCCTCCTGGCGAACCACGCGGCGGCGTAACCGGCGGCAAAAAGGGATACGAGAAAGAGCAGGCTGCCGGTGGCCAGCATTGCTCCGCCTGTGAGCGCCTGGCCCGAGGTGCAGCCCGAAGCCAGGCGGCTGGCAAAGCCCGCCAGGACTCCGCCCGACAAAGCCATGAGGATACGCCGTCGGGGCGAGGCCGTCGGCCCGCGCTCGAGCTGCGGCTGGACCCGGCGTGCCGCAACGGCGGACACCAGGCCCCCGAGAAGGGTGCCCGCAAACATGAAGACCAGGTAGTAACTGAGCGGATTACTTCCCCAGGCGCCGAAGTAGGGACTGCCCGCAACATGTTGCGGCATCAGCGCGCCCTGCGCCGCGGCGCCCACGCGGGCGATGCCTCCGGATGCTCCGAGACCGGTTCCCAGGACCAGGAAGGCGGCAAGAAGCACGGCGCCCAGGATCAAACCGGCCAAATAGGGGTTCATGTATGGCCTGGGACCGTTTGAATGAATGGATTGGTCGGGATTCATGGTCTAGTCCTCTTTGCTGAGTGGCTTACAAGTGCACAAAACCGCTTGCGGCCATTTCCGTGTTGCTTTATCCATGGCGGCTTTCGCAGGGCGGTGACGACACGCGAATCAATCAGCCCGTGTCGCCGTCGCTCCCCGCGATGAAAAGCATTGTCTCGCCTGGTTTCCGTAAACCGACTCAACAGCCGGCCGACTTCTTTTTGGGCGTGCCGGGAGTGGACGGAGCGGGCGCCGAAGTCGCGGGCTGCGGGACCGGAGCCGGGGCCGGGGCTGCTGGCCCCTGGAATTTAGGTCCCCCGCCGGGAAGCGGCACCGCCCGCACGGCGGCCTTCAACTCCGTCTCCTCCCAGAAGGCATCGAGCCCGCCGTGCAGGGCCTTGATCGGTCTCTTGGTCTTCTGTGAAAGAATGCCGGCGATCATCATCGCCAGGGAGCCGTCGCGGTCCACGATGATCAATGGTCCCGCGCCCGTGAGGTACCCCGCGTTCGACAGGACGTCCGCCGGATCGGCGTTGGTCGATCCGGGCAGGGAATAATCCCGGAATGCCTCCGGCGGGCGAATGTCCACCAGGTCGAATGTTCCCGGCAAATCCTTGAGCAGCCGATTCAAATCCGCCGGGGAGATCCGTTCCGCAAGATGAACGTGACGCCTGGGTGCGGAGGAGCCGGCGGCTTGCTTCTCGCTTCCGAATACCGGGTAGCCCGCTTCAATCCACGCCGCGCTGCCCCCTTCGAGGCTTGAAACCTGCTTGAATCCTTTGCGCTGCAGGATGCCCACCGCCAGGCTCGACCGGTACGCACTGTTGCAGACCGCCACCACCGGCAGAGCGGGATCGAGTTTGCGGGAAAGCTCACCCAGGTGGTTGAGGGGCAGGTTCACCACCGTCCCGATGCGCAGCGCCATCCATTCGTTGGGCAGGCGCACGTCCACGATGATGGGAGCGCTGCCGTCCTGCATTTGAGCGTAAAGCTCGCCGGGCTTGACGGTCCCGCTCCGGGCAAGACTCAGGCCGGCCCTGGTCCAGGCCTCGAACGGCAGCACCGATCCCGTGTAACCCACTCGATGCAGGCGCAGGACGGCTTCCTTGATTTCCGCCGAAGAACCGATCAGCACCATCGGGGCCTTCCAAGGCACGATTGTGCCCACCCACGTTTCCAGGCGGCCTCGCAGCCCGATGTTCACCGATCCCGGAACATGCCCTTCAGAGTAGGGCTTGGGATCCCGCAGGTCGACCAGCCACAGGTCTTCCACCCGGGTGATGGATTCATCGACTTTCGCCTGGACGGGCGCCGCATCCCACGACACCAGGGGCGGTCCTTCACGGTTCATGGCGGCGTTGTGCTTGAAGTACTGCGGTGCCTCGGGCAGGCCTTCGAGCACCGCCGAGATGAACTCGCTGCGGCCCTTGTGCCGTATGTACGGATTGGACGACCTTTCCCTGCCGATGGTCGACGAAGGATCGTCGGACAGGTGCGCGCCGCACAAGGAACCCGCACCGTGCGCGGGCAGCACCGCGACCGTGTCCGGAAGTTTGGACAGGACATTGTGCCAGGTGTCGTAGCTCATGGAAGCCAGGGTGGCGGCGGTCATTTTCCCTTCGAGCAGATCCGGTCTTCCGACGGATCCGACAAACAGGGTATCCCCGGTGAAAATCATTTTCGGCTGGTCATCCCCCTCCGAAAAAACCAGGCCGCACATGCCGTCGGGCGTGTGGCCGGGAGTCTCCACGGCTTTCACCATGGCCGCGCCCACCTTGAACGTCGAGCCTTCTTTCAGCGGTTCGATCTTGTATTTTGCGCCACTGGCGGCGTTCTGATAGACGGGGACGTTCAATGCCCGGACCAGTTCCAGGTGTCCGGCGACGAAGTCGGCGTGGGAGTGGGTGAGAAAGACGCCCTTGATGGTCAGGCCGTGTTTTTTCGCATGGTCGAGGTAGGCGGTGATGTCCCGGTCCGGATCAACCAAGAGCGCCTCCTTCCCGGAAATCAGCAGGTAGGAATAGTGGCTCAAGACGGGCAGGTTGAACTGCACGACCTCGAAGCCGGGAAACCTGTATGTGTCCACGATCTGGTGGAAAGCGTCCTCACTCCCGTGAGTCGCGGATTCCGAGTCCTTGATCGAGGCCGCGCCGGCGAAGCTCCACGGAAAAGCGAAGCTCAACAGGAACACGGTGGCGACGGCGATGTTCCTCAGGTAAAGCCGTTTGCAGTCGGTGGGGTTCTTCATGAGAGAATCCTTCCTTGTCATTTCTGTGTGAGATCAAAACAAACATTCATGACGAAGTCCGTCGGGACGGCGTCTTCCAAAAGATCGAAAAACTGCGGCCGATTTCCGGCGAAGGCTCACTCCCGCGCTCCACGCAGGGGGCGGATCTCTCCGATGTCCAGGACGAGAAACCGGGATGGGTCGAGTTTCCTTTCTTGAATGGTTCTCATGAGGTCCAGGGCCGGATAACCCGGAGGTTCATCGCCCAGCGGGAAGGTTCCCCACTGTGTGGGGATGAAATACCGCGCCCCGAGATCGTGAAAGGCGTCCAGCGCCTCCGGGATGCTCTTGTGCGCGTAGTGCATGAACCATCGTGGATGGTACGCCGTGGTCGACAGCAGGGCGTAGTGGATGTTCGGGTATCGTCTTCCGATTTCCCTGTAGCCGATGAAATAACCGCTGTCCGCACCGTAATAGACGGAAATCTCCGGAGTGATCAGAAGAAAACCGGCCCACAGGGTTTCGTTGAACCCCTGACCGAATCGCCTGGACCAGTGTTGCGCCGGCAGGCAGACGAGCTTGTTCCCACCTCCCAAATCGATTTCCCGCCACCAGTCGAGCTCCTGAACCGCGCCTTCGTGAAGTGACGCCACGTGATTCCCGAGACCGAGCGGAACGTAAAACCGTGAAGCCCGGGGCAGGGAACGAACGCTCTCCTCGTCGAGATGATCGTAGTGGTTATGGGAAATCAGCACATTCAAGGAGGGCGCCAGGGCTTTCAACTCTTCGCCGGTGATCGCCGGAGGAGTGATCCGCCTGGGAAGAAACGCTCTTTCCGAGAAGATCGGGTCGGTGATCCAGTAGTCCCCGCCTATTCTCAACAGAAATGTGCTGTGCCCGATCCACGCGATGAAATCGCCTTCGGGCATCCCTTGAATCCGCGCCTTCAACTCCGGGATGAATTTCGGCCGGTGATTCTTTTCTTCCTCCGAATAGTGCGCCTTGCTCGACATCTTCCATTTCACCAGACGCCAGAATCCCCCGTGTTCCATGGGCGCCCAGGGGTTGAAGTAGCGCCCGTCGTTGAAATGCGGCGCGTAGAGCTGTTCGACGCTCTGAGCGTCGACCTGCCGGCGCCACTTCGCCTCATCGAAAGGCGCGGGATTGTGCATGCAGGAAAAAAACAAGGCGGTCCCCAACACAACAACAAGAAAAAGGATTATCGATTTTCTCATAAGGCCGCTTCCGGAAACCGGGATCATCCCGGTTTCCCCGTACTCCTCGAGAACAGGATTCAACGGGTCCTTGCGATTCCGCCTACCGGCAAAGGCCATCGCTCGCCATGCCCCTTGCGGGCTGTTCATGATCGGCCGTTGCCGCGGCTTTTGTCGGTCGAGGGCGGGGCCAAGCGTATAACCCCGCCGGGCCGTTGCAGGGCACAGTCCCGACCGGCGTATCTTTGACGTCTCCCGGCGTGGATTTCCGGACGCTAACGACCGGTTGTGTCCAGGGGTCTTTATCGGAGCGGGCCATCGCCGGATGGAGTTCGGACGGCCCGTCACCGCGGGATTTCCCGGGAATGGAGCTCACTGAAACCGCTCCAGACCGCTCCAACGTTTCGCTATGGCGCGAGCATTTCCCAACCTCTTGGACCTCATGGGGGAGAAGCCTTCAAATCACTGCACCTCATGGCTGTAGCGCGAGTGCAAGGAAGTTAATGCCGGGCGGTAGCTTTTTCAATACGCGGCGGGTTTCGGGTGATGCCGTTCCACGGGCGAACCACGGGGTCTGCCCGGAACGAAGCCCTTCCCGGCAGAGCCGTCAATTGCCCGGCGTTGTGGAATGCCTTGCGGGCGATCGGCAAAGTGGAGCCGGCGGCGGTTGAAGCATTTTGCCCGTGCCTGGAAGCAGAGCGGAATGGTCCGGAATAAAGGGGTGGACGGGCACAAATGAGGGGCCTTGTGCCGCGGACCGGGTGCCCGCGATGCGTCAGCCGGTCTTGAATCCCATTTTCGACGGCATGGCGTGATGGAGCTTATTCACTGTTCCTGAACAAGAAGGATGAAATCCTGCGCACCGGCTTCTTGAGACCCGCAACGGCTTTCCCGGCGACACCGGCGGCCGTGGAGGAGACTTTCTTCACTCCGCCGGCGGTTGCCTCGAAAACGTCACCGGCTTTGTCTCCCACGGCGTCATAAACGGACCGGACGGCTCCGGCAACCTTCCTTGCGCCGTGCTTCGTCGAGTTGTAGGCATCGCTCGATTTTCTGCCCACGGCCTGACAGGCATTCCCCAGGCCGCCGGCAAAGCCGGTGGCGGTGTCCGCAACCGCGCCGGAAGCTTTCCGCATGCCCCTGGCGGAAATACTCTTGATCGACCCGCCCAGCGCACCCAGGACCTTCGGCAATGACTCGGCGACAATCTCGTTCAGTATCTGCAGAGCTTCCAGGGAAGGACGCTGCTTCACGGATGAATCCGGGCAGGTTTTGAGGCCGATGTAGTTCTTCGTCACCACTCCCACCCTGCATGCCAGCGAGGCGTTGGCCGCTCCGGTGAAAATGGAGTGAGAGAACGTCCTGGCAATCGTGGCCACGAACGGAACCTTGTCAAAGACGGCGTGGGGGATAATCGGGGAAATGATGCTTCCAATCTGGTTGGCAAGATCCGCTTCGTCCAGCCCGTAGGAAACGAGCGAAACGGTGAGGACATTCGTATATATCTTCCAGAGTTCCATGGGGTGCGGGCTCTGGTTGTAAATGCGCGATATCTTCCAAACCAGGGAGGCCACCTGAAAGAAGACGATCAACGAATCGAGCCGCCCGTTCTGGGAAATGGCCGTTGCAACGAATACTCTCTTGCCGACCAGCTTGATCTCCTGGACGGCAAGGTCGTCCAGGTAAGCCGTCAATTCGGGGAGGCGGTCCACGGAAGAAGCGCGAAGGCCGCCTGCGATGATGTATTTATTGGATTCCAGCCTCTTGGACAGTTTCGCAAGATACAGCTCTTTCTGTGCGGCGCTCGGATTCGAGAGCATGGTTAGAGGCTTCTGACGAAATACGTGAGCGCCGATGAGCCAGAAAAGGCACAGGGCCAGCAGTCCCAGCAGCAGGCAATTGGAAACGAGCCCGAGGGCAGGATGTATTCTCCCCAGGATCTCCGACAGGGCGAGGATGTGGCTGATCATGAAAGTCAGCAGGGACAGCAGGATCAATGCCGTCACCGCGAGGAGTGCAAAGGCCCACTTTTTCTTCATCGATGCGGTTCTCCGGGATGTGGCATCTCGAAGCGGGAACGGAGCATTTGATGAATCCCCGCTGCGGGACAAAACGCTCGAACGCGCCGATTTTCGCCGGAAAGCCTCCGGCAGACAGCTTTCGATCAATTCTAGCATCGCCGCGAAACTGTGTCCATGGACACGAATGGGAGATGTCGACACGAATGGGTGGCGGAGAGAGCCGAAGGGTTCGCCGCAGGTTTTTCGGACAGGCCGCGACGAACAAACAAGCGAACAGATCGGGACGGTCAAAGCGGCGGGTGCCGAACGTTTTGCGTCCGGCGTTCATACGGCTCGCAAGGCTCCCCGATATCCTTTGACCATTCCGGGCCGGGGAGTGATACGCGGGTTGCGTTCGGGATGGGTGCATCGGGCGGGGGCATAAAGCCCTCTTTTGCGTCTACGTCCGACCGGCGCACCGGCGCGACACGCGGCAACAGAAACGTTCACCCGGGCGGCTTTTCAGCGCTTCTTTGGGAGGTTGAACCCTTCACGCCGTGTCTTGCGGCCGGGCCTGGATTCATCAATTGCCCGCAACGATTCCATAGAGCGTTCCTCCCGGAATGAAACGATGCGTGTCAATCCGGCGGAATCCGCATCGATGCAGCAGCGATAGAATATCCTCCAGGCGGGGAAGTCGTGTCAGTCCTTTCAGGGAACAGTTGACCATATTCAGGTGTGCCGCGGCGACATCCATTCCCATGCTGTGGCAGGTCGTCGCGATCGCCAGTACGCCTTGAGGGGCAAGCATGGCGCGCAGATTGTGAACCAGTTCGATACGATCCTCTTCATTGAAGTAATACAGGATGTTGAACAGGGTGATGAGGTCGAAAGGGCCTTCGAGCCCTCCGGGGGGATGACGCGTGTCTCCGTGAAAAATGCGGAAACGGTCCTCGAGTCCCCATTGGGCGATGTTGTTTGTTGCCTGTCGGACGGCTGCCTCATCGATATCGAGGCCCGCGCCCGTCGCATTTCGGTTGGCGCTGTGGGCGGCATGCAGAAAGACACCCGAACCGCACCCCACATCCAGGATGCGCATGGGGTTCCTGCCCGAAACGAGGCCCACGATAAAATCCTTCATGATCGGTTCGGCGAGCTTCGAAAACCGGGCAACCAAATCGCCCATCCTGTGCAGGTCGTCCCCCAGATCGTCCCCTCGAAGGCGACGGGCCGCATGGCGATAGGCGTCGCTGTAATAGGTGATGTTGGCCTGGACCATGGCGGCCAGCATATCCCCCCTGGCACCCACGACGGCTTTGGACCGTTTGCCCTTGATGGAGAACAGCCGGTTTTTCATTCCCAATTCTTTTGTGGCCAGTCCCACGTCCAAAAGGGCATCGAACAGCTCCGGGCGCTTCACCTGAAGCTTGTCGATCAACACCTGCTTTTCACACGGAACGGCCAGGGCTTTCAACAGGCCCGATTCATAAGCGGCATGGAGGAAATGCATTCTCACCAATGCCTGCCAGTCTTTCATGAGGGGAAACAGGCCGGGCACTTTCAGAATTCGCAGGAAGGCTATCAGGTACCGCGGATTCATTGGATCATCTCCTTGTTCGAGTTTCGGACGTTTCGGCGGGTCGCATGACGGGGATTGGCGGGGCCGGTGAGAGGAATCCTTTCAAATGCACCCGGAGAATATGATGATCGAGCGGTCCGGCTTGCTCACCCATAGAACCTGCCTCTGGAAAGGGAATGGGGGCATTATGTCTTCGAGCTCAAAATTCGTCAACACATAAGGACACATACAAAGGACACAGGAAGAAGACCCTCTGCCTTCCCCGCCGACGCGGAAGGCCGGCGACAAGGACGCCGGGAACTCCCGGCCCGTTTCCGGGCCGCGATGCATACCTTCGCTTGAATCTCCGACGAACAAATGGATCGTCACATTCACTTTTAATATTCATGGTCATATCCATGCAAACTCTTGACCGTACATTGCCAATCACACGCCCGGCCGGAGAACGACGCGAGGCTCCATCCACGGGGCTCGTTGACAATCTTCGGAGTACCTGCTATCCGGAAACGGCAATGCAGCAGAATTCGAATGACCCACAGGGATTCTATCGACGGTCGGGAGTTTCATCCGTGCCTCGCCCCTTGATGGGAGGGGAGGGGCCGGCTTTGGGCATAGGGACGGGTTTTCCAACACCGCGAGCGAGGAAAGAACACGCTATGAATTCCATGAAGAGAACCATCGCCGTTTCGGTTATTGCCCTGGCAATCGCGCTCGGAACCTCATGGGCGGGTGCGGCAACCCTTGAAGTGATAGACGGGGAATACAAGCTGCCCGCCAGAATCCATGCCTCGGTGGCATCCGACGTGAAGACGGAACTGTGGGCTCATGTCTGGCGCCCGCGCCCGCGCGGATCCTATCCATTGGTGGTTTTTCTTCATGGGAACCACCCCACCTGCGGGCGATACGACAGTGAACTGGGCGTGCGAATAGACGATCGCGTCGATTATACGACGACCGGCGAGTGCCCGTCCGGCTACGTGGTGACCCCCAATCATCTCGGTTACGCCTATCTTGCGGGGACTCTCGCCTCGTACGGATACGTGGTCGTTTCCATCAATGCCAACCGCGGCGTCAACGGAGCCAAGCCGGAAACCGACGACTACGGTCTCAACCTGCGACGCGGACGTCTTGTTTTGCGCCACCTGCAGGAACTGGCGAAATGGAACACCGAAGGCGGCGCGCCCGCTTCGCTCGGTTTTCAACTCAAGGGTTTCATCGACTTCACCCAGGTCGGGCTGATGGGGCATTCTCGCGGCGGGGAGGGCATGCGCGCGGCCGTGGCCCAGTTGAACGATCCCGACAGTCTTTGGCCGAAACGTATCCCGGGGCTCAAATTTCGCTCCCTGTTCGAGATCGGCCCCGTCGATGGTCAGACGAGTCGCACCCTGAACCCTGTGGGTGTTGTGTGGAACGTCCTTCTGCCCGGCTGCGACGGGGACGTCGCGGACCTCGAGGGGATGAAGCCGTTCGACCGGATGCTCCAGGACGCGGCGGAGGCGGATTCGCTGAGCAAATCCACCTTTCAGGTCTTCGGTGCAAACCACAATTTCTACAACACGCAATGGCAGATTTCGGACTCCATGGGATGCATCGGGCAGACAGCGATCTTTCCCCAGTTGAAAGGATCAGCGTCTCAGCGCCGCACTGCGCTGCGGTCGCTGGTGCCGTTCTTCCGCTCCAATTTGGGGCCCGCGCCCGTCGAAGGGCTGGCCAGGCGTTTCGATCCCAGCTTCCCCATACCGTCGGGACTGGCTTCGGAGACGTCATACGCTCGGGGTTTCACGCGGAGCCCCCGCCGATGCGAGAATTTTGTCATCGACAATTTCAACCGGCGGACCGGGCTTTCGAGTCGGAATGTGGCCAATGAATCCTCGGGGCTTTCGGGCTACGAACATGGAACGGCCGGCAAGAACCAGGATCCGACGCAGCGTGCCGCCGCGATCGACTGGCGCAGAGCGGGCGGATTTTTCCAGGTCAACGCCGCCGCCGCGGGCGAGGGGCTGGACGTCGGCAACTACCACGCCCTCGAATTCCGCGTGATGCTGCGCTGCTTCGACAAACTCTGCTGCTCGCCGGGCGATCCGACCGGGGACGTCGACTTTTCGATAGCCATCGCCAATGCCGATGCCGTTCTCTCCAATCCGGTGTCTCTCAAATCCGTGGCCGTGGTGCGCCGCCCGGGCGGTTCGTTTCAGGGCAGTTGGGTCAACTATAACGAGCTGTTCCAGACCGTTCGCATTCCGCTGTCCGATTTCACGGGTGCCGATCTGTCCAATTTCCGCGGCGTTCGTTTCACCTTCGATCGCAGTCCAAAATCTTTCATTTACCTTGCGAATGTGCGCCTGACCAAGGCCCGCGCCGGAAACGGCGCTCTCGCATCGGATGCGCAAACGCAAGTCGGGAGCGAAACCGTGGTGCAAACCCGCGCGCGGGATGAAGCCCAAGCGGATCGCAACGAGATCGTCGCCATCCGCCTCCCGGGCGGGGCGGCCGCCGGCGTATCGGAGAAGGCGCGCGTTCCGGCCGTGGAGATCGAGGTCGCTTCGAGCCGTTCGTTTCCGGTGGGTGGAGCGCTGCCGACGCTCGTCGTGGGCGACAAGACCTTCGCTCTTTCGCACTACCCGTCCGGCGCCACCGATCGACTGGTGTTCACCCTGGAGGCGGGCCAATTCGAGGCGATCGAGCAGGGAGCCGAAGTCGGCGTTCGCATCGGCGGCGCGCGCCCCTGGCATTTCGGCCTGCTCGACAAGTCGCTTGCCCGCTGACAAGGAGAACGCATTCGCATGTTCAGCGTCTTTTCCTCCCCGGCTCGGTATACACAGGGCCTTGATGCCACCGCCATCCTCGGCGCGGAAATGGCCGGACTGGGCATCGAGGGCCCCGCTCTCATCGTTGCGGGCGGATCGGCGCTCGCACAGCTCTCCGGCACTTGGAGGCAAACCCTGGGAGAGGTGGGTTGCAGCTACGGCATACACCGCTTCGGAGGCGAATGCTCTCTGGCGGAAATACTTCGCATCAGGCATGCGGCGGAAGCTCTCCCCGCAAGGGTCGTCATCGGAGCCGGAGGAGGAAAGGCCCTGGATGCGGCGCGTGCAAGCGCAGCGGAACTCGGCCTGCCTTTTGTGAGTTGCCCGACCCTGGCTTCGACGGATGCTCCCTGCAGTGCCGTTTCCGTCGTGTACGGCGAATCGGGCGCCGTGGAGGAAGTTCGCATTCTGCCGCGAAACCCGGTTCTGGTGCTGGTCGATACCCGGGTGATCGTGCAGGCTCCTCCGAGGCTCCTGATCTCGGGCATGGGGGACGCTCTTGCAACCTGGTTCGAGGCCAGGGCCTGCGCGGCTTCCGGGGCCCGGAATCTTCGGGGCGGGCGCTCGACGCGCAGTGCGCTGGCTCTTGCCGAGCTGTGCTACCGGACCCTGCTCGAGGATGGCGTGGAGGCGGTCGAGGCCGCCGGGACGCAGACCGTCACCCCGGCCTTCGAGCGAATCGTTGAGGCCAATACGCTGCTTTCAGGGCTGGGTTTCGAGTCATCGGGTCTGGCCGCGGCCCACTCCGTTCACAATGGACTCACCGCGGCCCCGCAGACCCGCGCTTTCACCCATGGCGAAAAAGTGGCTTTCGGCACGCTGGTCCAGCTTGTGCTCGAAAAGAGCGACAGGTCGGCGATCGATGAAGTGATGGGATTCTGCGCGCAGGTCGGTCTGCCCGTCACGCTGGCTCAGATCGGGCTGCGGGAGCTGTCCGGCGAGATGCTGGAAAGAATCGCCCTGCGAGCGACCCGGACGGGGGAGTCCATTCACAACGAGCCTTTCGAGGTGTCCGCGAACCGGGTTGCCGATGCCATTCTGAAAGCCGATGCCCTGGGAAGAGCGTTGCCGGGGAATGGAAAGCTCCCGTCGCCCGAATGACGGGCGTCACCGGGATCGATGGACACCAATTCGCATTCAATCCCCGAATTGCGCTCAAGAATACATCATGTGAAATCAAGAAGAACTGACACAGGCGGGAATAGACTCGCCTCGACTCATGCAATTGAGGTGAGCGGAAGGCTTCGCGCCTTCCCGCCCGATGGCGGCCGGCCTGGATTCTACGGCAGCTTCGCGAATACGCGCGCGGGGGCTCCGGTCCCGTTTTGAATGAACATGGGGATCACGTAGAGCATCGCGCCGGACTCCGGAATCTTGTCCAGGTTCGCGATATTCTCGAGGGCGAGCTTCTGCGCCTTGCAGAGTGCTCGATGCGCCTTGAAGTCCTTCGAGGACCCCGGATCGATGCTCGGCGTATCCACTGCGATGCCGGTGATCGCCCGGTTGGCGAGGAGAAAGTCGACCGCTTCGGGTGAAAATCCCGGAAAGTGCAGCTCCGCGACGGCATCCATTCCGGTCTTGTCGGTGCCGAGCACTTCTTTCCGGTTCGGATAGAAACGGTCGTCGATGCCGCTGTACATAATGACCCAGGCCCCCTGGGGGATGGGCCCGTGTTTCTTCTCCCACGCGAGCAGGTCTTCCACGCTCAACTGGTAATCGCGATTTGCCAGGGACTTGCCGGTGACGTCGATCTTGACCGCGGGGCCGATCCATTCCTGAAGCGGAACCTGGCCGATGGTGCGTCCGTGCTCATGGAAATGAATCGGAGCATCGACGTGAGTGCCGCCGTGTTCCGAGGCGGCATATTGATTCGACGCATACCACCAGCCGCCGTCCGTGATCCCTTTGAATACGACCGTCGGGGTGAAGGGCTTGTCGGTGGGCCAGTAGATCGATTCTTCCGAAAAAGGGAAGGTCATGTCGACGAGCTTCTCTTCCGAGGCGGCGGAGGAGGTCGTCGGTGCGGCAAGCAGAATCAGCGATACGATCGCGGCAGCGAAGAAAGAGAAGCGGGTGTCGAGTTGCATGGGAACTCCTTTCCGAGTGGAAGTTTTGACGTCACGCAGGACGGCGGCGCAATTTTCCCTTTTCTTGCCCTCATCCGAGTTTGCCGGCCATCAGCCCCGTCATGGCCGATCGGTCCTGCCCGGCCGATCGGCCGGTAGTGGCAAAAGATTGTTGTTTCACACTGCATGGCAGGCACACCGTGGCGCCATCCCGTCGGGTTTCAAGAATCCCCGGCATCGGCGCCTTCTTCACGTCCTTTCTATGCATGCACCTTTCCGTGTTCCCCGGCGGGGTCCTGCAACAATATGCCATCGTTGCGCACAGTGCCAGGCTTATGTTTGACGGTGACCAACGGGTCATTGCGTGTGAACCGGAATGAAAGCCGTGTCGGCTCTCCAAAATGCGGGATGATGCAGTCCGACACACGGTTTCAAGATTCTTTTCGGAACGGGCTGACGCAAATGCCTCAAGCTTGACAAGGACGGCGTCCGAATCGATTGGAGGAAGGCCGGGCAGGGATGCCTGCAGTATTATAGTATATAACCCGTCATGACACTCCCTTCGTTCCAAAACCGCGAAACAAAGGAGCATGAAGAAATGAGCGAACCGTTTAAGGGAAAAGTGTGCATCATCACCGGTTCATCGAGCGGCATCGGGCTTGGTCTCGCCAAGGAACTGCTCGGGCGGGGCGCGGTGGTTCATATGTCCGGTTGGCGCGAAACCAACCGGGAAAACCTGCGAACAACGGCGGACCTGTTGGAAAGATACCCGGGAAAGGCTTTTTCGCGGGAACTGGATGTGCGCGACGCAAGGGCCGTTGCGGAATATATCGCGGACATTGCCGCCGGGGGCCCCGTCGATTACATGTTCAGCAATGCCGGCGTGGGCCTGGAGATGCCGTTTATCGGAGTCGACTTGGCCGTGTGGGATAAGATCCTCGGGGTTGACCTCTACGGCGTGATCCACTGCGTGCAGGCGGTGGTGCCGCTCATGCTCGAACAGGGACATGGGCACATCGTCAATACGGCTTCCGTGGCGGGCATCGTTCCGCTGCCCTACCAGGCGGTCTATTGCGCCGCTAAGTACGCCGTCGTTGGATTCAGCGAGAGTCTTCGCTATGAGCTGGAGCCTTACAACATCAAAGTCACGGCGGTTTGCCCCGGCGCGGTCGCCACGCAAATCTTTCAGCGGGGCTTGGATTATACGGTCCACGAGGAACTGCCCATGCCCGAAGAGGCGATCGGCATCGATCATGCCGCCCTCGAGATCCTGGAAGGCGTCGAGGCCGGCCGCGGGATCCTTCCCGTCACCGACTTTGCGCGGGCGATGTACGAAAACATCCGGACCGATCCTGCCCGCAACGATGTCGTCATGCGGTCGATTGCACGGGACAGGCGACAGCGGTTTATTGACAGGGGCCTGCTGGATCGCTGATGGTCCGTCGCGGGCCACGACGATGGACGTGGAGAAAAACACCGGACGCGCACGACGGGTTTGCCGAGTCATACGAAGTTGCGTTCAAGAGATGGATCTTTCAAGCACAAAAGAGCGGGGGAATGATTCCCCCGCACCCCCCAAGTTTCGGCCACACGCGCAAGCGCGTGAGGCCGAGTGCTCGGCGCTGTCGGCGACTGGCCGAAGGCCGCCGCCGCAGCGCCACACGGAGCCGCGAAGCGGCGAGGGGGTGTGGGGGATACGTCCCCCACGCTTTTAAAGTATCATTTTGAACGCAATTATCCATGCCCCCTGCGACACCCGCGAAGCATGAAAACAGTTTCGCCCGTGAATCTATTTTCTAGGTAAATCCGTATCACCTGCCGAATCGTCGAGACGGGGGAGGGGGACGGCAGGCGGCGCCCTGGAAAAAATCGGGTTCGATGAGCTATCGCTTGCATCTTCGATTGGAGAATCGTATGGTTTTGAGAGCCCCCGGGGTTGTTTTCCAAAATTCTTGGCAGAATCCACCCTGATGATTCGGTTCGGGTGCGTGGCGCGCAAGTCGATGCCTTATTATGGATGGAGGCCCTTTTTTGTGAAAATGCCCCGGCCCGACAGATTTCCATGCTTCGTTGCGGGGCGGCGGCTCATGGAATTTCGTGAAATGTGCGGGTGACCCCTTGGGACGTTGAGGGGTTTGTGCGGTGGACGGTTTCGAACTCGTAAGGGATATGGGTCGAAGGGATTATCGGATGTGGAGGCACCCTATGCAGGATTGCTCTAAACCCCGGAGATTGGTCTACCTCGTGGCGGCCCTTTTCATGGCGGCCGGCGTGATCGGCTGTGCAACGGCGGAAACCAGCGCCCCCGCCGGTCCGCCCGTTCAGGCGGCGGTTCAGGCGGAAAGGACGGCGGCGCCCGTACAGGTCCAGCGTCCGGCGCATCAGAGCCCCGGCATGGTCGCCTATTATCCTCCTCCCGGCAGGATGGATTTCTGCGGGGAGCACGTCCCGCTGGAAAACCAGGAGGTCATGGAGCGATTCGACAAGGAGTTCACTCTCGTCGTATACAACCATGCGCAGATTTACCGGTGGTTGAAACGCAGGGACGGTTATTTCCAGTGGATGGAGGAACGCCTGCGGCGCCTCAACCTGCCCGAAGACCTGAAATATGTGGCCCTTGCGGAAAGCGAGCCTCCGCTGAGCACCGCCGATAGGAAAAGATGGGCGGAAATGCGCAATGACTTCGAACGGTCCCCGGAGAGCGCTCTCCAGTATCTGGGGGATCTTCACCGCAGTTTCAGGAGCTGGTCTCTTGCGCTGGCGGCTTACTGCTGCGGTGAGAAGCGCATCATGGACGAATCCCGCGCGCAGGGACAGTCGGATTTTTACAAGATGATGCTGCCGCAGGAGACGGAGCGCTACGTTTTCAAGGTTTTGGCGATCAAGGCGGTCCTGAGCGACCCGGCGCGGTACGGGTACGAACTGCCCAAAGGCGCCCGGCAACGCTAGGAGCGACAGAGACACCAGAAGGTCGACGTCTCTCTGCTCATTCGTGAAAAATCGGCTTCTCCAGACATGGAAGGTGCCTGAATCTTCTGCGTGCCGGCGGGAGTTGCGTGCGGTCTCAAGGGGGATTGCCTGATCCTGCTTATGTCTTGCTCCCTTGGCATGAAACCGACGGCAATGCCGCATTCACGGACTGATGAGCACCATACCACCACGGCCCGCTTGTAGTTGGAGTTTGTGGGGCAGCCTCGTTTCATGGGGGCCGCGCACCCGGGGGTGCGTGGTGCTCGGCGCGCCGTCGGGACGGCTCCGCTGCACGGGGTTCCGGGCAGTACCGATGCCGGAAAGGTAGAATGAGCTACTCCCGTTCCGAGGCCAAGGACCTTAATCGTGCGGCAAACCTCCCGGAAGCACATACCGGAGGATTCCCGTTGTTCTGGCTCTCCGGTGCGATTGCTTCCGCTATCTTGCGATTGTCAGGCGCCTTTTTCCCGTCCGGTTTTCGGCGTAATGTTCGAGTTGCGGGCAAGCCGAGGCTCCGTGGAAGCATCTCTGCCCGATCGGGGCAGACGGGGTCGATACAACGCCGCGACAAATCGTCCCCGAATACATGCACACCGGGGCTGACAGGCTCGGTTCCGGCGGCAAGACGCCCCATCGAACGGCAATTGAACGAGTTTTTCGGTATCCGGTTCAAAAGGGGCCGGTTATGCTCGGGCCGCTGTTGACCCCGATGCGCCCGTTGACGGAAGCGGAGTAAACACCGCCAAGCGATGTGCTCACCGTGCTGCTCAGGCCGATGTCCTGGACCTGCCCGGCCGCCACCGTGAAAACAACGCCAACCGCCGCGTTGCCGCCAATGGCCCCATTGCCGTAGCTAACAACGGCGCCCGCTCCTATGAAGACTTCGGTTTGGTGCTTCAGGAAGTCGCGTTTGATGGAACCGGTAATGAAGTTATAAGTGCCGCCGATTTTAACATGGTCACAAGCCAGTTCATAGCTGAACACGATCAAGTTGAGCTTAAGCGGTGCATCCTTGAAGGGACACCACTTCGTGGCCGATCTTCCGATTGAGGGGTCATCGGTGGCGCTGGTGTCGGGTTCCGGAGGCGGGACGCAAAGATAAAGGCTATTGACTAGATTGAGAGCGCCTTCGGTGCAGTTCTTGGCAGCTGCTGACAGAAAGTAGTATAGGTTAAGCGTATTCAGCTGCAGGAATTTATTTTCAAATTGATTCAGTGTCGGCCATTGAATTTTCTTGATGATAGGACGAGCCAATGCAGAAAATTTCGTAAGAACAGAAGCCATACTTTTGCTCGTTGAAGCAATCTTGTTAGCATCCGCAAGAAAATGTGTCTTTCCAAGGTTGTTTTTCTTCATGCAGTATTTATATCTGACTTGGGCTTCGCAGGTCTCATCGTAATTGCAAGCGTAGATCTCGGCAGTTTCCTGATTTATTAAAGTGGAATCTGCTTGCATATAATTCTCATTCTCTGTAGCCCACCAATCCATATATGCATTTACAAGAATAGTTGACTTGTGATTTATGATATCTTGTATATCCGTCATAAGAAAATGTTCTTTGTCAAACATGAAGTATTCTTTGATCCCATCCGTATTGATTTGAACCATGGATTGGGCCTCTTCATTCACCTTGATCGCCAAAGCCTCAAATTCTTGTGAAGCAGTTGAAATCGAGTTGTTCAGTCTGGCGTACGCGTTTTCAAACTTTTGAGCGGAGCTTGCGATTGAAGACAACGAATCCTGGCCGCTGATGCCGGAGGCAATCTGAATGGGCGGAATTACGGTTGTGGAATCCGATGCCGTCTTGTTGCTGATCGGGTCGGTGCGTTCCGCTCCGCCGCTATCGGATATCGCCTGCTCGGCAGCATGGAGCTGGCTGGCTCCGAAAGCTGAAACGGAAGTCGTCAAGGCGGCTATAAGGTTGGTTTGCGCCGTTTTGTGATGGCCCTGCGATTCGGCGATAAGCCCCAGTCCGAGTTTGGCGGAGGAAAGGCCGGGAGAGAGCGCGAGTGCTTTGTTGAAGTATAACGTCGCATTCTTGATATTTCCCTTGTGAAGGTAGACCCACCCGAGATCCAGGGCGATCACCGGCAAATTGGGCTTGATCCCGTCTGCATAGAGCAATATCTTGAGCGCGGAATCGGAGTCTCCCATACCATCCAGTGCAACGGCAAGAGTGTTGGCGGCTATCGCATCGTTAGGATTTTTCATTGCACTCCAGGCGGCCGAATATATTGCGGCGGAACCCGCTCCCGCCGACAGGAAGAACGCCGCCAAGTCGGCGCCGGCCGTGGCTTTGGCGGGCGGTCGAACGGTCGCGTCTATTTTGTCCGAAATAGTTGTCCCGGCCTTTGCACGGTATTTGGTTGATATTTGTTTGACCAGAGTCAGATAGTTCGTAGCTGCTGAAACCAGGAAATCATTTCCTGCGTTGAGAGTTTGTCGGGCAGGGATGAGCACCCATTTGCATTTTCCCTGAAAACCGTTGCGTGAGAATGAAAGAACCTGTCTGCCCTCCGGAATCCCTGTGAGTGAATAGGCCCCGGTGGACGACGTGGTGGTGGTTTTCCCTCCGCAGGTTACCGTTGCCCCCGCCAGGGCAGCACCGGTGGCGGAATTTCGGTGCAGCACCCCCCTGGCCGTTCCCGTCGGGGTCTTGACCAGGAAGTCATTTCCCGCGTTCAGAGTTTGTCCGGCAGTGATGAGTATCAACCGGGATTTTTCCTGAAAACCATTGCGGGAAAAGGAAAGGACCTGTCTCCCCTGCCATATCCCCGTGAGTACATAGGCCCCGGTGGATGACGTGGTGGTGGTTTTCCCGCCGCAGGTTACGGTTACTCCCGCCAGGACCGGGCCGGTGGCGGAATTTTGGTGCAGCACCCCCCTGACCGCTCCCGTCCAGGAGGCTGCCGAACCGGTGATGCCGGGAATAGGAGATTCGCGTTCCTGACCGGCAAGCTCCGGTTTTGTGCTCGAACGACTCTTTATCGCGTAGAGGCGGGAATCCTCGGAGCCCACGTAGAGGGTCCCATCCGGTCCCACAACTCCCGGCGCATCGATTTGCTGATGCAAATCAAAAAAGCCTACCTGGTTTCCGTCCAAGCCGATCGCATCTATACGTCCGTCGCGCCTGCCGAGGTATATGCGTCCATCAAAACCCACGGCCGGCGGCGGAGCGCTGTCCAGGCGATCGGAAATCGGGAAGGACCACTTCAGGGTTCCATTGAAACCGGCCGCACAGATTCTGGAATCGGCAGTAACATAGACAATTCCGTCCGTACCAGGTGCGGAAGATGAGAGGATCTTATCGAGGGACCATTGAATGCATCCGGTGGTGTTGACAGCATAGAGAATGCGGTCAAACAGGATGAAAATCGTGTTGTCCGGATCCAACGTGGAGGAGCAATTCATCTGTTTTGATTTCAATTCAAAGCACCACCTGGCAATTCCGTAACCATCGATTGCGTACAGAACTGCATTCTCCGTCACGGCATATACCATTCCATCTTTACCTATCGCAGGAACTGCTTGAATTCGCGAGCCGGGTGAAAAAATCCATTTGTGGGTTCCATCCGGATTGATGGATAAGATATTCGCTCCCTCGGTAATGATTACTGAACCGTCTGCTCCCATTGCGGGGGATGAAGTTGGAGCGCCGCCGATATCGATGAACCATTTAGGCGTTCCGTCATGATTGATGGCGTGAAGCAAATTCCCGGCGCCGGCTGAATAGGCTGTTCCATCATCGCCTACAGCCGGGGACAAATTGGGGTGGCCTTCAATTCCAACAGACCATTTCACATTTCCGTCGGGCTTGATCGCATACAAGCTACCATCGCTTGACTGAACGTAAACCATCCCGTCCGTCCCTATCGCCGGTGAAGATTTAATAGGGCCGCCTGTCTCAAAGGACCATGCCGGCGTCTCTTCGGCGCCGGCAAGAACGGGGTGGGAAAAGCACAGCAGAACGGCCCAAAAGAGTAGACATCCAAAAATCGAATTTCGGAGTCGAGCGGAAAAGTTGAAGGTTATCATCTTCAGAAGGGATGAATGACCGATGCTTTCAGTATTTCTCATTTGTTTACCTCAACTCTGAAAAATGCAATGCAAACGAAATTCTTCCGGCGATTTCGACATAATAATGCATGAATTTTGTCCCCAACAGATTCCACAATGCGCATTGGAGTCGTATACATTTCAATCGACGAAATGGTGATGCAACAAGCAGGATGTATTCAGAAATTTTCATTATTTGTTGATTGGTCACAAGCACTGTAGCGTGTTGTGCTATATTTAATCATCATTTAAATTTATATTAATATTAATATTTAAATCATATTAAACAAATTGGAACAGTGTGTTATGTTCTATTTTGTATTTGTCAAAATCAGATCAGGATAGTTAATTGATAGAGTGAATTTATGAAATGAAATCAGATCTATGCTGTGTTGACTTCGAGTTTCTGCAACTTCCGTTGTTCTAGTGATCATTTAAGTATATATTTTCGAGTTCGAACTGTCGGGCGCGAACAGCGTGTTGATATTTCTCTCCTGCCTTGACCAGTAGCTATAAGTCATAGGCTTAATGAAGCTGGCGAAGGTTCCTGACGTGGTACAGACAGCCAAGTGCTTATACGTGCCAGGCAAACCGGCGACGAAGATCATAGCGGCATTCGTTCTCCGATTCTTCATTGCTCCGCTATGCTGGCTGGCGGTGTTGAGGGTGAGCAATCCTGAAATCGTGAACCCGAGTTCAATAAGACACAAGTCATTCCCAGCCATCGCACGAACTGATGATTCCATATATTATTTATAAATTCATATAGTTGCCTATGTCACTTCGAAGACGTCCGAGCTTTCGAAGAGCCGGCTGTTTCATTCATTTTGGGAAACCGGCGCTCGATCCGCCCATCTGCCCAATTGACGGCAACATAATCGCTTTTGGACGTGGCCCCTGTCTTACGACTGATCGACCGGTTCCCGGCCTCGAGGCCCAAATATCCGACGATGTCGACCGCATCCGCGCCGACTGCTGAATTCATAGCAAATACCGCGGCCAGGATGAGGGAGGAAACGATCGGTCTCTTCCTCCCGGTCCGCCCTCTGTCTGAATCGCGCCGAGAAATTCGCTTCTTGCCAAGATCAGCCAAAGGCGCAAGAAATGCGCCCCAAGAGCGACAGAAGCGTTGGGATCCAATGTTGGGTTCTCGTTTGAATAAGTATTACGACATGACTTCCAAAGAGCCCCGGGGTGCATCTTCCCGAAGATCACCGGATGCCATTTCATTGGGGGGGGCAAAGAGCAGGTGATTGCATATCATGAATAGGGGAGGAGTGCAAGGATCAATCCAAACAAAACTCCCCATAAATGAGAAAAGGGCTACGAAAGAAACTCGTAACCCCTTGAATTTCAAGGACCCGGCGATAGGATTCGAACCCGCAACATGTTAATTATGAATCAGGTTATACTACTTTTCACTCCTTTTCGTCTCTTGTCGCATTTCTTGATATTTCCAGCATGTTAGCCGTATTCTCGTTTCATCGGGTAGGGCCATTTCTTACGCCTTGTGATGTTTTCGTGCACACTATTTGCTCACCGTGGAATGCGGGTTTCCAGACGGTCGTGCGTACCGGGGAGGGAAGGGCACCATGGCAATCCACATATTTTGTGCCAGCTGCAAAACGAGCTAGGGTCTGGATGCGGGCCACTGCTCGAAGTGCGGAAAACCTTTCGGGCGTTCAAAAAAATACCGGGTGAGCGTGTCGAACAAAGGGAGGCGGCATACAAGGGTGGTGGACAACCTCACCATGGCGCGGAAGGTGGAGGGGGCGATCAAGGGGGACCTGGCCCGTGTCGAATACGACATCGCCGACCACAAGGCGGCGGAGAAAGTCACGCTCAACGTTTCCTTCGATAACCACTTCCTGCCTTGGACGAAGGAACACAAGCGGACCTGGCGGAATGACCGATACCTTTACGATTGCCATCTGAAGCCCAGATTCGTGGGCAAAGCGCTGGAGGAAATCAACGCCTTCGAGATCAACAAGATGAAGCTCGCCATGAAGAAGGCCAAAAACAAGCAGGGACGGCCTTGCACACCGGCGACCATCAAACACGTGGTCGTGCTGCTCAAGAGGCTCTTCAACCTGGCCACCCGGTGGAGGATCCATAAGGGTGCCAATCCCTGCGCCGGCGTCGAACTCCCGAAGCTCGACAACAAGGTGACGGAGTTCCTCAGTGATGAGAAGACGGAGAGGCTTCTCAAAGTTCTGGACGCCTAGCCGTTCAAGCAGACGGCGGCGTCCATCCGGTTTGCCGTGTTCACGGGATGCCGGCGCGGGGAACTATTCAAAATGAAGTGGGGCGATGTCGACGTTGAGCGGAAGATCTTGACCCTCCGGGCGCCGAAGGGCGGCAAGACCGAGATCATCCCGTTGAGCGACACGACGCTTTCGGCGATTGAGGACCTGGCCCGAAAGAGTGAATATGTCTTCCCCGGCAGGGAAGGCGCCATGCTGACCGGTTTCAAGGGACCGTGGGAGATGGTCAGGAAGGAAGCCAAACTCCCCGCGTCGTTCCATTTTCACGGGATTCGGCACTCGTTTGCCTCCAACCTGGTTTCCTCCGGCGTCGATTTCTACACCGTCGGAGGGTTGCGCACCCACAAACAAGCTGTTACCACGCAACGTTATGCACACCTCAGCGATGAGGCCATGCGCCGGGCAGTTGAGAAGAGTGCCGAAGTGATCACGCCAAAAGAGAAGAAGGAAGAAGCCGTTGAGAATGATATCGAATCCGCGCAAAGGGCATATTACGGCCAACAGAAGACGCTTCTGCTCTTCATTGAGAATTTAATGGCTGATCTGATGAGAAAACAATTTCAAGAGAAGCTTGAAAAAATAAAAAAATATGCTACCATTTAGGCAGAAATTCATAGAATCTTGGAAGCTTGGGAGGAAAGTCGTGAGTGGAAGCATACAGGAAGCCATCGGTCGACGAATACAGGAACTCAGGAAGCGTCTCGGCATGAATCAGACAACACTGGCCGAAAAGATGGGGTTTGGTTCCGCAGAGACTATATCGTCAATTGAGCGCGGCGACCGGGAGATCAAGGCCGTAGAGATTGCGCAATTGTCAAGGATCCTCCTGGTTCCGGTGGCGGATTTGTTGATGCCGGTCGAGGCGGAGCCGGACCCCTCCATCTTGTGGAGGGCGGAGCCGATGCAGGGACGCGAGGTTACAGAGGCAAGATTCCTTCAAAGATGTAACCAATATGCTTGGCTTGAGGAAGCCGTCGGAGTCACGCGTCTCGCCCGATTTCCCTCGCTGGAGGTCGACCCGGAACGAGTGAATCTCAGCGATGCAACCAGGCTCGCAGATGAAGTCAGACGGCAATTCGATCTTGGGAACAGGCCCGCTGCAGTCTTGGAAAAAACCCTGGAGGATGTTTACGGAGTCAAGATCTGGTATGACAAACTGGAGGAAGGCTCTGCCGCATCGGTTTGGGGGAAGTTCGGACCCGCCATACTGATGAATTCGAGGGAGGCGCCGTGGCGCCGAAACTACAATTTTGCTCACGAGGTGTTTCATCTCATAACCTGGAATAGCCTCCCGCCCGGTCTGCTCTCCGAACAGAGTGATCTGCGGAGCAAGGTGGAATCGATTGCCAACGCGTTCGCGTCACAACTCCTGCTGCCGGCTGATCCGGTGAGGATGGTATTCTACGCTCGAGTCACGGAGAGCAAAATAGCGTACAGCGATCTAGTTGACTTGGCGCGGAGTTTCGATGTTTCGACTGAGGCACTCCTCTATCGTCTCCTGAATTTGAATTGTTTTCCGAGGGCAGCGGTTACCAAAATGCTGCGCGACCCAGCCTTCAGGGAACTGGACCGCTGCTCCATGTCCGAATGTTGGCACAGCCCTCCGGAGATTCCGGAACGCTTCGTTCGACTCGCATTCCTGGCCCACCAGAAAGGCAAATTGTCCCGATCCAAATTCGCCTCCTTGCTCGGAGCCAGTATTGCCGATCTCAATGATGTCCTGAGAAAATACGGGTTTGGTGATGAAAAAGACAACGCCGGCAAAACAAAAGTGCGTGTTGCTTGATGCCTGCATCATCATTGAAGCGTTCAACCTGGGTGTGTGGGAAAGTCTGATCGAAAGAGCCGAAGTGCTGGTTTCCTCGATTGTTGCCCACGAAGAAACTCTGTTTCATGTCAAAGGGCAGTTGCCGGAACCTATCAATATGAAAAGACTGATAGCCGAAGGAAAAGTGCAGGAGTTTGCTGCGACAGCGTCCCAAATGGCCGGCCTGAGACTCTGCTTCGACAGAAGGTTTGTCGAGGGACTTCACGAAGGGGAACTCGAGGCGCTCGCATTGATCCATGAGAATCTCGTTGGAGAAGCGCTCTATTCCTCTGGGGATGCCAACGCCATCAGAGCCTTGGCAATGCTCGGACATTCGGACCGCGGGATATCGATGGAAAGACTCCTGAAGACAACCGGATTGCAGAAAACAGTTGCACCGCAATTTGGCGACAGTTTATTTCGGCGGTGCATAGGCGAAGGAAAGCAGAGCCGCATCACCGGGGAGGGACTGAACAAGAGTATAGTATGAAATCATCTCTCATTCTGGCTGGAGAGTGATGGAGTTAAGCGGACAGTCGGCCGCCAGGGTGCCGGCATCCGATATCCGAGAAGCCAAGAGATGCCGAAGCGATTTCCTTGCCAGGGTGGATGAGAAAAAGCTCAGGGAGCTTGTTCGATGAGAACTTTCAGGGATCACCTGCAGGAGAAGTTGCAGGACAAACGGTTCGGAGAACTCTTTGATGAAGAAAAGGAACTTGTCCGGATCGGCATCGAAGTGGCCGAGGCCAGGGCCAAGCTCGGGATGAGCCAGGCTGATCTGCAAATGCACCGGGAGATCCGGCCCCCGGCCGGGTCCGAATCGTTTCTTTATATGCCTGCGTCCATCAAAAAAGAAAACGGTCCGAAGACCGTCTTGGAGAAGGCCACAGCGAGCGATGTCCCCTCTGAAGTGCTTGCGCGCTTTCAGAAGTCCCCCTCTAAAGCGTCCTGAAACGTTCCGTGGCAATATTTTAACTATACAACAACTCCGAAGAAAGGGACACGGCGGCAAAATAGTCGCTCAACTTGCCCGCGTGCACACTATACGCACACCCGAAAAATCGGATGTCTGTAAACATGGAGCCGGCGATGGGATTCGAACCCGCGACCTGCTGATTACGAATCAGCTGCTCTACCACTGAGCTACGCCGGCCCTTGAAACGTCTGGCCTTATATCATGCGCTCTCAGAGCAGGTCAAGGCAATTGTAGGCGGGCAAAAGCAGGTCGTTTGGGGCTCGGTGCGAGGTGGGGCAGGACAAGGGTGCGACGGACGCGCAGAGCGCGGCTGCCGACCTGATCGCCTCACTCGCTTCCGCCCGGCGGGGCACGGACGCCGGGTTCCGGATTTGGTCATCTCCCGGACATTGTTGATATTCGCTCCGTGGCGCGGATGCGTCGTTTGCATGGGATGAGCAGAGGGCAACGCTACCCCTGCAAGCTGTGCGCGCGCGGGTACATCGGCGGTATGCATCAGGGCAGCGCACGGTTAGGCCTGCAAGCTGCGCGCGCGCGGGTACATCGCGATATGATCAGATTCACACCGAAACGGTATGCCTGCAATCGGCCCGCGCGCGGATACGTCATTGGAAATATAATTGGAATGCTGCATATATGACTGCAATCGGCCCGCGCGCGGATACGTCAGCAGCAAACGAGATGTCTTTTCGAGCTGCTACCCCTGCAATCCGCTCGCGCGGATGCGTCTGGGTGATGGGCGTCAAGACCGTGCTCGAAGCGCCTCCGCCCGGCTCGCGCGCGGGTGAGTTCAGAGGAGCTTGACATCGGGAGGGGTATCCAGGATAATCGGCTTCTTCTTAGCGGTGCAAGTAATGGCGGATACCCTGCGAAGACGCCCCAGGTGCTCGTTTTGCCTCGGAAATATGGCGGACGGCTGCGCTGGAGCGCGTGTCTGGATCATGCCCGGTAGGGGCTCGGCGGTCTGCAACTCAGGAGCATATGTATGAGATCCAAGAGGAAAATGTTTTGCGCCACTCTCCTGTCCTTCCTTCTCTGTTGGAACAGCGTTTGCGCACAGCAGCTTCAGCAGATTCCCTCACCGCTTGCTCCGCCTTTTGCCACGACCTCCACTCCGGTCAGTGCGACCACCGGGTCCAGCCCGACCACCACGACGATCCCCGGGATCCCGGGCTTGCCTTCCCTGACGCTTCCCCAGGCGATGATGCCGGTTCCGTGCGAGACGCTCCTGCCCGGTCAGCTTCCGCCGGTCGGAACACCTCCGGTGATTCCCGGTTTGCCCTCCACCGCGGGCCAGGTCCCGTATCTGCAGCCGTGCGGGCCGGGCCAGATCCCCTATCAGCCGCCGGGCGTGGCGACACAGGTCCCGTACCAGGCGCCCGGTATTCCGAGCCAGGTTCCGTATCAGCCGCCCCAGGGCACGGCCGCCCAAGGTCCCTATCAGCCCGCTCCCGGTGTGGCGGGGCAGGCTTTGGTCACCCAGCCTGGAGTCGGGACGTCCCAAGTGCCCTACCAGCAACCGGGGGTTCCGGTTCAGGGCGCCCCAGTGACGCAGCCCGGCGTCGCGGGCCAGGTTCCGTATCAGCCGTCCGCAATCCCGGGCCAGGTTCCGTCCCTGCAGCCCGGGGTATCCCTGCAGATGCCCGTGCAACAGCCAATGGTTCCCGGCCAGCCGGGCTACCCCCAGCCGACGCCCCCCACTTCGAGAGGCTATCAGGCGGGCCAGGTTCCGTATCAGCAACCCGCTGAGCTCGCGGTCCCCCCCATTCTGCCGGTTGAGCCGCTCTCTCCCTTCGAAGAATTCGTCGCGGGTAAATCCACTTCAACCCCCGCAAGCATATCGTTCGACATCAAGCAGTTCGGCTACGATCTGTTCATCAATTCCGGTTCGCCGCTGATCACGGGGTCTCCCATCAGCGGCACTGCCGTGCCGGGCACCACCGGAGTGCCGGGCATGCTCGGCGGCACAAGCGTCCAGACCATTCCGGGCATGCCCGGAATTCCCGGAACAACCGGGCATACCGGCCCGATGAGCACACAGTTCGGGCTGCCCATCCTCAATGTTCCGGTCAGCCCCTCCTACGTCATCGGACCGGGCGACGAAATCCGGATCGCCGTCTGGGGGAGCGTCGAAGGCACCTGGGATGTTATCGTGGACAGGGACGGGACCATCTCCCTTCCCAAGATCGGAATCATCGGCGTCACCAACATGACCTTCCAGGAGGTCAAGGATACTCTGAAGAATGAATTCTCCAAGTACTACCAGGACTTCCAGATGAACGTGAGCATGGGGTCCCTCAAGACCATCCGGGTCTACGTGGTTGGAAACGCACGCAATCCCGGCGCCTACCTGGTCACGTCCATGTCGAGCATCGTGAACGGTCTGCTCGCCGCGGGCGGCCCGAGCAAGGCGGGTTCGATGCGCAACATCGAGCTCAAGCGAAACGGGGACACGATCGCCGTGTTCGACCTGTACGAACTGCTCCTGAAAGGTGACAAAACCAAGGACCGGCAGTTGATGGCCGAAGACGTCCTGTACATTCCTCCCATCGGATCGATGGTGGGGGTGGCGGGCAACGTGGAACGCCCGGCCATATTCGAAATGAAAGGGAAGACGAAACTCTCCGAAGCCATCAAGATGGCGGGTGGTCCCACGGCGGACGCCTATCTGCAGCGCATCCAGGTGGAACGGGTCAGCCAGCGCAAGGCCAAGATTTTTCTCGATGTGGACATGCAGGGCATCAAGGGCAAACAAGATATCGTTCTGCAGGACGGAGACATCGTCAAGGTTTTCCCCATCAGCATGTTCGTCACCAACCGGATCATCCTCAAGGGGAACGTGCGCAGACCGGGCGAGTACGAATGGAAGCACGGGATGCGGGTGAAGGACATCATCCGGAATTTCGATGCGCTTCTCCCGGACGCAATGCTGGAATATGCGCTCGTGGAAAGGCTGGTTGCACCGGACAACCACCAGGAATACAGGACTTTCAACCTGAGGGAGGCGATCTCGGGGACGGACAGGAGCCAGAACATCCTCCTGGAGCCCTATGACACGATCACCGTGTACAGCAAGTGGGAAATGCAGGAACGGGAACGAGTGAGGGTCAGCGGCGCGGTCAACAGGCCGGGTGATTTCGAGTTCCGCGAAAACATGAAGCTCTCCGACCTGCTCAAGCTGTCCGGAGGATTGAAGAAGACGGCGGCCGCGGATAACGCGGAAATCACCCGCGTGGTTCCGACCGAGGCCGGGCCGAGGACCGAGCAGATCCAGGTCAATCCCACCCTGGCGCTGGCCGGTGATCCCGACTTCGACATTCTGCTGCACCGCGACGACTACCTCACCGTGAAAAGCGTTCCGGACTGGCAGTTGTACCGAAAGGTGTCCATTTACGGCGAAGTCAAATACCCCGGGGATTACGCGCTTCAGAAGGGCGAGAGGCTGTCCTCCCTGCTTGAGCGGGCCGGGGGCTTCACGGACAGGGCCTATAAGCGCGGTTCCTCCCTTTTCCGGGAGAGCGTGAGGCAGTTGCAGCAGCGGCAGATGGGGGAGCTCATCGACATGCTCGGGCGCCAGGTGCTGGCCAACAGTGCGGCCAACCTGATGGGCGAGATGACGCCCGGCGAAGCCGAATTTCAGGCCACGCAGGCCAAGCAGCAGAAGCTGTTCCTCGACACCCTCAGGACGCTTCAGGCGAAGGGGAGGGTGGTGGTGCAGCTGGATGAGCCCCGGAAGCTCAAAGGGACGGCCTTCGACATCGAAGTCGAAGAAGGCGATCAGATCTACATCCCCATCAATCCTCGAGTGGTTCAGGTCATCGGGGCGGTGTACAACCAGACCGCCTTCGTATACGAGCCGGGCAGGAACTACTCCTACTACATCGACCAGGCCGGCGGATATTCCCCGACGGCGGACAAGGGCAACGTCTTCATCCTCAAGGCCGACGGGTCCGCCGTCCAGCCCGGGAGAGGCATCTTCTGGTGTGTTGCGACCGCCAGGTGGCAGACCGGGGCCAACGGCAGGTTGGAACCGGGGGATACGGTCATTGTTCCCGACAAGCTGGACAAGGTCGCATGGATGCGAAACTTCAAGGACCTCACGACAGTCCTTTACCAGATCGCCGTCGGGACCGGCGTGTTGTTGAGGCTCTAACCACGGGCGCCGTGCGTATCGGAATCCTCTCTCCACGAGTGGGGCGCGGCATGGCGGGCGCCGATCCGGACGGTCCCGCATGAAAGCCATGATCCTGGCGGCGGGGCTCGGTACGCGGCTGCGCCCCCTGACTTTGGCTCGTCCCAAAGTCCTGGTGCCCCTCATGGGGACGACGGTCCTCGATTTCTGGATGTGGCGACTGCGGGACGCCGGAGCCTGCGCCGCCGTCGTCAACGCTCATCACCTGGGCGAGAAGCTCGTTTCCACCGTCGCGGAAAACACCTGGCCGATCCCGCTGGAAAGCCGCTTCGAGCCGGTTCTGCTGGGCACGGGAGGCGGCTTGCGAAACGCCCTCGACTTCCTCGGAACGGAACCGGCTCTCGTCATCAACGGGGACATCGTCTGCGACGTTCCCCTGCGGGAACTGCCGCGGAAGCACTCCGAGCACGGGGGACCGGTGAGTCTCCTGCTGCACGACTGCCCTCGGTTCAACAACGTGGCCGTGGATGAAAACGATCGAATCCTCGGGTTCGGATCCGAAGCGTCGGAGCTGAAGCGAAGCCTCCCGAACGTGAGGCTGCTCGCCTTCACCGGCATCCATTGCATCGATCCGTCCATCCTTTCCGTGCTTCCCCCCGATCGTTTCTCGGATATCCTGGCGCTCTACCGCGAATTGATCCGGGCGGGGCGCCATCCTCGCGCGATCCGCCGTCCCCGGGTGTTCTGGAGAGAAATGGGGTCGATCCGCGCCTACCGGGACCTTACCGTGGAACTTGCCGGAATGCCCGAAGACTTCCTTCCTCCGCTGCACTGCGGAAGCAGGGTCCGGATCGATCCGCGCGCTTTCGTCGATCCGCGCGCCGAGCTGCGCGGTGTGGTGACGGTCGGCAAGGGCTGCGTCGTCATGGAAGGCGCGGTCCTCGAAGACGTGATCCTGTGGGACAACGTGACGGTCGAACCCGGCAGCCGCCTGCGCGGATGCATCGCAACCGACGGAAGCGTCGTGGGCGGCATTCATGAGGATGAGATCTTCACCGGACCGCGGCAGGGGTGAGCCATGCCTACGATCATGTTGCCGGAATTGCGCCCGATGCTGCACCACGCCGCCGGCGCGCTGCGACTCCCCCTCGATTCGGCCGACGTGACGCCGCTTGCGGGCGACGGTTCCGATCGGCGCTTCTTTCGCGTGCGCCGTGGCGCCGATCATTACGTCGCATTGATCTCGCCTCGAAAGAACCACCAGGGACTGGACGAAAACGACTCATACCTGAAGATCGGTGAGCACCTGCACCGAAGAGGCGTCCCGGTTCCCCGGATTTTCTGGGCGGATGCCGCCCGGGGCTGGTTTCTCCTGGAGGACTTCGGCGATCGGCACCTCCAGGCACAGGTCCTGAGGGGCAGGAGCAGCGTGACGGCCGTCTACCGAAAGGCGCTTGAAGTGCTGGTGCGCCTTCACAGGGAGGGGCGGGACGGGTTCAGAGCGGACTATTGCTTCGACGGCGCGTTCTACGACCCCGCATTCGTTTACGAACGGGAGCTGGAGTATTTCAGAAGCGCCTTCCTCGTTTCCCTGATGCGGTTGCAGATCGACCGGGAAGACCTGCGGAGCGATTTCGAGCGGATCGCCGAAGCCGCCGGGACCGGGTCGGACCGGTTCGTGTTCCATCGGGACTTCCAGAGCCGGAACCTGATGGTCTGCAAAGGAAAGCTTGGCCTGGTCGACTTTCAGGGAATGCGCTTCGGGCCTCCCGCTTACGATCTGGCTTCTCTGTTGATCGATCCCTACGTGGCGCTGCCCGCGAGGCTCCAGGAAGTGCTGTGCCGGCTCTACTGGGACGACGCGCGGAAATTCCTGGGCGGCTCCATCGATGCCTTCCTGAAACATTACCGGTGGGTGCGGTTGTGTAGAAATCTGCAGATCCTCGGAGCCTTCGGATATCTGGGCACAAGCAAGGGGAAAACCCGGTTCCTGGCCTACGTGCCGGGAGCCTGGGCGGAGCTGACGCGCCTCTTGAGGGAGCATTTCGCGGGGTGCTTCCCGCGGCTCGAGGAATGCGTCGAAACCGTTGCTCGCGAAGCCGCCTTCACTTTCCCCACCGGTGGGGCTCAGGTTTTTCGTGACTTTGCGGCGGCAAACTGATATAGGCGGGGTGCACCGATCCAGGGCGCTCGACCAGCGAAGTTGAAACGACATCTTGTGTCAAGGAGATTGAAACCATGGCTTCCAAAACCCAGAAAACGGAAAAGATCCGGGCGCGCAAGCACCGTCCCAACCCGATCAACATCAAGACGGATCAGAAGAGAATTGACGAAAGCCTCGCCGCGCTGAAGCGTGCCGCAGAAGAGAAATAGACCCTCGATTGCGGGCCTGTCAGGATCGAGCGTATTGTTCCGCCTCGTCCAACATCCCTTCGATCACCTCCAGCCCCCGTTTCCAGAAGGAAGGGTCTGAAAGATCAATGCCGAAAGGCGACAGGAGCTCATTCGGGCTTGCTTTTCCACCGGCTTCGAGGAGGTCGCGGAAGAGGGGCACGAAGGATGCACCCGTCTGCCGGTACTGCCGGTAGAGGGAGAGCACCAGGAGCTCGCCGAAGGCATAGGCGTACACGTAGCCCGGGGAATGAATGAAATGGGGGATATAGGACCACCATATGCGGTAGTCCCCGGTGAGCGTGACGGAATCCCCGAACATCTGTTTCTGCGAATCGAGCCAGAATTGTGAAATCCGCTCCGGGTCGAGTTCTCCGCCGGACCTGCGCTGGTTGTGGACGGCGGATTCGAAGCGGTTCATGCTCACTTGGCGAAACACTGTCGCGAAAGAGTCTTCGAGCTTGCTGCAAAGCAGGGCGGCGCGTTCCTTGCGGGATTCGACCCGTTCGAGAAGGTGCCGAAACACGATCATCTCCCCGAACACCGAGGCGGTTTCGGCCAGGGTGAGCGGAGTGTCGGCGTTGAGCAGCCCCTGTTTTCTCGCCAGAACCTGGTGGACCCCATGCCCCAGTTCATGGGCGAGGGTCGCCACGTCCCTGGACGTTCCCGTGAAGTTGACGAGCACGTACGGATGGCAGGAAGGAACGGTGGGGTGAGAAAACGCTCCGCTGCGTTTGCCGGGAAGCACGGGGGCGTGGATCCAGTTGTGACGAAAGAAATCCGACGCAATTTCAGCGAATTCCGGCGAAAACGCTTCGAAACCCGAAAGTACCAGGTGTTTTGCCTCCTCCCATGAAAAAGCCTTTTTCGGCAGTCCGGGTATGGGCGCATAGCGGTCGTAGTCGAACAGCTCTTCGTAACCGAGCAGCGTCCGCTTGAGCCGGTAATAACGCCGGACGACGTCGTAACGCGAAGAGACGGCTTCAACCAGAGCTTCCACCATTACATCTTCCGCCTCGTTGGCGAGATTCCTCGCCCTGAGCCAGTGCGGATACCGGCGCAACCGGTCGGTAACGGCCTTGTCCAAAAGGATCGTGTTGAAGATGTGGGTCAAAACGGGAAGCATTTCCGTCAAGCCTTGCGTCAGCTCGCGCGCGGCCTGTTGCCTGACTGTCCGATCGCCTGCGTAGAGGTCGCTCAGGACTTCGGATTCCGTGCGCTCGCCCGGGCCGAAGCGGAGGTGTCCCAGGACCTTGTCGAAAAGCGTGGTCCAGGAGTCGTTGGCCACGGGTTCCTTTTCCGCCAGGATCTTCTCTTCCGGCTCGGTGAGCAGATGGGGTCTGTAACGGCGGGACAATTCCAGATAATGGCGGTAGGGACCGAGTGCGGAGTGTCGCAGGGCGGCCGCAAAGGCTTCGTCGTCGATCTGAGCCCATTCGAGCTCGAAAAACAGCGTATCGCGATGAACCTGGCTGCGAAATTCGCGAATCGCCTGCAGCAGCGCGCCGGTACTCGGGTCCCGCGTCCGCGTGGCGAAATGGAGAGCGGCGTAGGCATCGAGCTTTTGCAGGATTTCCTGCAGGGCTTCGTATTCCCGTATGGCGGCAGAGGCTTCCTCGGGGGAAAGCGCGGCAACCTTGCCTCGGTACCTGGCTGCGAACTGCACGGCGAGATCGTTGGCCGATTGGCGGTCCTGCTCCATCGCCGGCGCGTCGGGGCCGCTGTATAGATCGTTGAGGTTCCAGACGACATGTTCCGCGGGGTCGTTCATGGTTCTCCTCGTGGACGCGCGTTGAGGGTGCGTCGAGGCGCGAATTCCGGGGACCCGCGCGGCACCGCACGCCGTCCGTCCGGCGTGTTGGCGTCGGGCATGCGGCATCCGCTCACTCGCCGAAAAAAGCCCGGTTGGGGACGAACATCTTCCCGGGGTTCAGAATGTTCAATGGGTCCAGGGCCTGTTTGATCCTGAGCATGGCGGCAAGGCCGTCCCGTCCCACTTCCAGCTCGAGAAAGGGTGACTTGGCGATTCCTATGCCATGTTCGCCGGAAAGCGTGCCGCCGAGCTCGAGAACCTTCCGGAACAGTTCCTCGACGGCCCTCTCGGCCCTCTTGCGCTCATCGGCGTCCTTGCGGTCGAGCATGATATTGGTGTGGATGTTTCCGTCGCCGAGGTGGCCGAAGCAGACGATGGTCAGGCGGTGCCTTGACGCCAGTCCCTGGATGAAGCGGATGAGCGACGGGATGAGAGTCCTCGGAACGGTCACGTCTTCGTTGATCTTGCCGGGGCGGATCTGGCCCAGGGCGGGCGAAATGGCCCTGCGCGCTTTCCAGAGCTGCTCGCGTTCCGCCGGGGATCTGCCGGTCTTGAACGCGTCGGCGCCGGCCTCGCGGCAGAGCCGTTCGATCTGGGAAGCGTCCTCGTCGAGCAGCGCCTCCCGGCCGTCCGCCTCGATGAGCAGAATGGCCTCGGCCTCGGTCGGCAGCCCGGCATGCAGGTAATTCTCCACCACTCCAATGGTGGGCTGATCCATGAACTCCAGGGTGGATGGGACGATCCTGTGCTTGATGATGTCGCATACCGCATTGGCGGCGTCGTCGAGCCTGGGAAAGACGGCCATCATGGTGCGAACGCCTTCCGGGGCGGGGATCAGGCGGAGGATGATCTTGGTGAAGATGCCGAGCGTCCCTTCCGAACCCACCATGAGTCGCGTGAGGTCGTATCCGACGACCCCCTTCATGGTCCGGGTTCCCGTGCGGATGATGGAACCGGTGGGAAGGACGACTTCGAGTCCCAACACGTAATCGCGTGTGACTCCGTACTTGACGGCTCTCGGGCCGCCCGCGCACATCGCAACGTTTCCTCCCAGCGTGGAAAACTGGAGGCTCGCCGGATCGGGCGGGTAGAAAAGCCCGCACTCGAGAACCCGTTTCTGGAAATCCCCGGTGACGACGGCCGGTTCCACGATCGCCGTCATGTTTTCAGCATCGATTTCGAGGATCCTGTTCAGCCGGTTGAGGGCCACCACCAGGCCGCCGCCGCTGGGAATGGCCGCGCCGACCATTCCCGTGCCCGCGCCTCGAGGGTACACGGGGAAACGATCCCGGTTGGCAAGCACCAGCAACTCCGCCGTTTCCGCGGCGCTTCCGGGAAAGACCACGCATTCCGGCCTGGCCTTCATTTTGCTCGCATCATAACCGTAGCAGTGAAGTTCCTCGGGAGCGGTCAGCACGTGGTCCTTGCCGACGATGCGGGTTATTTCGGTTATCGGGATCGTCATCGCCATCCTTTTGCGAAGAGAGTGAGCTCATCCGGCCGGGTACCTGCAGACCGGCTGCATGAGCGGGGTTGAAGCCCCGCGCAACAGGGGGCTTTCCGACTGCGGCGGCAAGGAGACAAAGGGTGGGCTTAGCGAGAGCGCAGCCCACAGCTCCAATGCCCTTGCGCCTCCCGCCATGTGGGTGTTGCGTGATCTTGAGCGCATCTCGGTATCCGGACCTGATCCGTCGAGAGACCCGGGGAAACCGCACCCTCAAGCGGTCGGTCCCGAAAAAATACAGCACGGAGCGGAGTTTCGCAATTTCTGTCCATATATTCCTATTAAATTTAATTCTCATCTGGTATAGGCTAGCAAGTTAATAAAACCTGACCTCCGGCCGATTGTATCTTAGAGCGAAGAACGTCTGCACCAGGAAACGCGTCATTCGGGTCGAAAATCCGGTTTTCGACCCGGCAGCATGGTTCGACCTGCCGTGAAGTGTTGCGGCAGGGGAGGGTGAAACGGCAAAGCGAAGGTCGACCATGGGGAAAGTGATTCTCGGATGCGAGGTTTTGGCCTCGAGCCCTCCCGGCTGGTTTCGATCCGGCCGGCTCGGTCTTTTGGTAAACCAGGCGTCCGTCACTCAGTCTTTCGAGCATGTCAGGGATCTGCTGCGTCGGACAGGCGGAAGGCTGACCTGCCTGTTGTCTCCACAGCACGGATTTCATTCCGAGAAGCAGGCGAACATGATCGAGTCCGACGACTCCTGGGACGAGGACTCCTCCCTTCCCGTCGTCAGCCTGTATGGGAAAGTCCGACAGCCTTCCCGGGAGACGCTGGACGGCATCGATGTCCTGGTGATCGATCTGCAGGACGTCGGAACGCGGGTATATACCTACGGCGTGACGATGGGACTGTGCCTCGAGGCCGCGGCCCGCTCCGGGACAAAGGTGGTGGTCCTTGACCGGCCCAACCCCATCGGGGGCATCTCCATCGAGGGGAATATACTCGATGACGGGTACCGTTCATTCGTGGGCAGATATCCCATTCCCATGCGTCACGGTCTCACCATGGGTGAGCTGGCACGGTTCATCTGCAAAGAATGCAGCGTGGACTGCGATCTTCAGGTCATTCCGATGAAGGGGTGGCGGCGGCGTGACTATTTCCCGGACACCGGCCTCCCCTGGTTCTTCCCGTCCCCCAATATGCCCACCTGGGAAACGGCTTTGCTCTATCCCGGCATGGTGCTGCTCGAAGGCACGAACGTGAGCGAGGGCAGGGGCACAACGCTCCCGTTCCACGTATTCGGTGCGCCGTTCGTCAACCGGCGCCGCCTTGGAGACTATCTGGCGGGTGCGGGACTGGAGGGGGTTGTTTTTCGGCCGGTGAGCTTCGAGCCGATGTTCGACAAATGGCGGGGCAGACTCTGCCATGGGTTTCAGATCCATGTCACCGACCGTGTTTCCTTTTCTCCCTATCGCCTGGGCCTGACGTTGATCCGCGGGCTGAGACTTCTCAATCCGGATGAGTTCAAATGGCTGGAGCCGCCGTACGAATATGAAACGGAAAAGCTTCCCATCGATATTTTGCTTGGGGACGGGAAGCTCAGGGAGAAGCTCGACAACGGAGCGGACCCCGGAGGAGTGGCGCGAGGTTGGGCAAACCCGCTTGCGGCCTATTGGGCGAAGTGTGCAGGGCTTTTTCTCTACGCCTGAGGAGGGGGAGATCGATAGGCTGGGGAAGCGAGGTCGGACGTGGGGACAACGCTATTTGAGCGGCAGGGCAAGGGGACCGGCGGAGGATTCCCGCATCGTATTCCTAGTGATTGGAGAGCAATACACCTGAGATAGAGCGTTCCTAGGAAAAATTCGTTCGGAATGAACAAGTATCATTCGTCTGAAAAAATACTTAAGTCCCAATGATTTCATTCCGATTAGAATCATGAAACTTAATATGATGTTAATTCCAAGTATCTGTAATAGCTTGGCGAGGGTGTTTCAGTGCAGCAACTTACCTATCCGGTTCCAGCGGATGTAGCTTTCTGAGGATGAGAGTGAGAGTTCGCCATCCTGGTTCCAGGAGCAATAGATGATAAAGGCCTCTCCCCTCAGGGCATCGAGCTTGACGAACTTCCAGAACCGGCTGTCGTAGCTTTCGTCGCGGTTGTCGCCCATGACGAACAGGCTGTCGGGGGGAACGGCCACGGGGCCCATGTTGTCCCTGGGGCTCACACCGGCAGGTTGGATCTTTGGGTCGGTGAAGACGGTGTAAGGTTCATCAAGCGGCTGATCGTTGACATAGACCTTTTTATCGATGATTTTGACGGTGTCGCCGGGTTCGCCGATGACCCTCTTGATGAAGTCCTTGGATGGGTCGACGGGATATTGAAACACGATGATGTCACGGCGTTTCGGGTTGCTGAAATGGAGGATCTCCTTGTTGAGGATCGGGAGCCTGATGCCGTAAACGAACTTGTTGACCAGAATGTGATCGCCGATAAGAAGGGTGGTTTTCATGGAGCCGGAGGGGATCTTGAACGCCTGCACGACGAACGCTCGGATGAACAAGGCCAGCAGGATCGCAATGCCGATGGCTTCGGTGTACTCCCGAAGAAGGCTCTTGGTTCTCTTGGAACCGGTGTTTTTCTCGGGCGGGTTTCGCAAGTTGGGCTCCTCTCGTGATCAAGAAGAAATGCTGGTCGACAATTTTTTAAAATAACAACTTTATTGCATGGTTTCAACCGGCGATGGTAAAGTCGAAATAGCGGCAGATGTCAATCAAAAACCTTAAATGATTTTTACGGGTCGCCTTTATGTTTGCAAAAAAAGAGAATCTACTGGGCTTGGACATTGGCTCCCACTCCGTCAAGTTGACACAGTTGAAAGCCAAGGAGGGCAGGCTCACTCTGGCGAACGTCGGGCTAGTCCCGGTTCCGCGTGAGGCGTTCAACGAGGGCAGAGTGAACAAACCTGACCTTGTGTCCAACTGCATCAAGCATCTGACCTCTCACTTGAAGGTCAAAGAGAGGACCGTGGCGACGGCGGTATCCGGATATGAGGTGATGATCAAGAAAATCGAGCTGCCCACCATGACGGAGGAGGAACTCGACAGTCGCATGCATGCGGAGCTCGGTCAGTACATTCCCTACAACATCGAGGAGGTGGATGTCGACTACCAGGTGCTGGATGTCGCCAAGGACCGTCCGAATTACATGGGCGTGCTGCTGGTCGCGGCCAAGAAGGAATCCATCGGCGACTGCGTGGGAATCGTCAGGGCCGCGGGGCTGGACACGGACGTGGTGGATGTTGATTTCTTCGCCTTGAGCAATGCTTTTGAAGCGACATACGGCAGTTTCGAAGGGAATATTGCTCTTATTGACATAGGTTCTGCCAAAGCCATTATGAATATTGCTTCCAACGGGGTTCCCGTATTCACAAGGGGTATATCTATCGGGGGAAGCCAGATTACCGAGAGCATCCGGGATTACTTCAAGGTGAGCTATGAAGAGGCGGAGCGGTTGAAGCTGGGGGAAATCTCGGTGAATTTTCCGGTAAAGGAAATTGAGGGGCTGTTCGTCTCGACGGTCAGGAACTGGGTGAGCGAGTGCAAACGGGCAATAGATTTCTACTACAGCAATTATCCGGACAAGACCATTCAGAGGATTTTCCTCAGCGGGGGATCCTGCCGTATTCCGGGACTGGACCGCGTGTTTCAGGAGAACATGGGAGTGGCGGTGGAAATATTCAACCCATTCAAACGGGTGGACTGTGACCCGAAGTTGTTTGATCCGGAGTATATTGAGTTTATTGGCCCGCAGATGGCAATATCACTTGGATTGGCGCTAAGAAAGACAAAAGAGAAATGATCCAAATAAACTTACTTCCGGTTCGTGCGAAGAAGAAGAGGGAAACAGCAAGGCAGTTCGTTTCCATCTACTTTCTGTCTATCATCCTGATGGCCATCGCCCTTGGCGCCGCCTGGTTCCTGAAGGATCGCGAGATTCAGGACAAGAAGGCCGAGCTCTCTCGCCTTCAGCAGGAGGTCGCCAAGTACGCCAAGTTTGAGGAGATGCTGAAGGATTTGACCAAGAAGAAGGAACTGGTCGACAAGAAGCGCACGATCATCAGGGATCTGCAGCAAGACCGCGACACGATTGTGCGCGTCCTGGCACTCCTCAGCGTCCAACTCCCTCCCGAGAGAATGTGGTTCGATCGGTTGAGCCAGGTCGGGACCACGATCACTCTGGACGGCACCGCGATGAGCAATGAGGCGCTCGTGGAATTCATGAGAAATCTGGAGTCGTCTCCCTATATCGAGAAAGGGAGCGTGAACCTCATCCATTCGCGGCAAACGGTTATTGCGCAGAAGAAGCTGAGGGAATTTCAACTGAGTTATCGTTTCTTTCCTTTTTCAGAAGTCAAAAAGAGGTTGGCGACAAAACCGTCATGAAAAAGAGCCTTATACCGACCGGTGCATTTACGGAGAAGTTGGCAGGCCTTCCGCTCGCTCAAAAGGCGTTGCTCTTCTTGATCACCCTCGCGATCCTCGGAGCCGGTTTCTACTACCTCGTCTATGAGGACCAGGAAAAGGAGCTGGCGAAAGTGACCGCAAGTGTGGCCGAGCAGCAGAAGAAGCTGGCGTCGCTCAAGGAGGCCGCCGCTCGAGTGGACAAGCTCCAGAAGGAGCTCGCCGCCTCGGAAGCGGATTTCAACAGTCTTCTCGCCTTGCTTCCGGACCAGAAGGAGATTCCGGGCTTGCTCGAAAGCGTTTCCCAACTCGGTGCAAAAGTGGGTCTGGAAAATGTTTTGTTCCAACCTCAACCGGAACAGCCGAAGGAATTCTATTCGGTCATCCCCATCCGGCTGGATTTGTTGGGATCGTTCAACGATCTGGAAGTCTTCCTGGACAACGTCAGCAAGCTCAACCGGATTCTGAAGGTGGAGACTCTGACCCTGAATCGGGTGAAGGATAAGGGAAGCGGAAGCGGCCTGCAGGTGGGATGTACGATCGTCACGTACAGGTTCGTGGACAGGCCCGTGCAGAAGGATGCAAAGAAGGACCAGAAGAAGAAATGATTCCGGTAATCGTCATGCCGATCGAGAAGGACCGAACATGGATTGGCTGTTGAAGGAAGAAAGAGTTGGGATAAGAGGGGGGCACATGCATTACGTCGGTTTTCGAAAAATGAGCTGTTTCGCTTTTGTATTGGTGTTTGCCTTGTGCTGGGCTTGTGCGATTCCCGGCTCCGTCGAAGGCGGATCCAGCCCGAAAGCCGGTGTTGCGAGCCCGAGCCCTGCGGCAGCCACGCCGACGGCCGAATCTGCAACGGCGGGAAAAGGCGCGAAGTTGTTGAGTGTCGCTATGGACGAATCCGGGTTGGAGACGGTGCTCAGGATAGCGGGCAGCGGCCCCTTGAAGGATTATCAATTCCGGCGCCTGGGCGAAGACAGATTCGTGCTGGAAATCGGGGATGTGACCGCCAGGGCGGCCAAGCCCGCGCTGCCCGGCAAGTCGAGCAGGGTCAAGCTCAACTATGCGCGAGCGAAGGCGGGGGTCCGGATCGTCGGGAATGTCCGGCAGCCCATCAGTGATTATACCGTCGACAGTGTCGACAACGACATTGTTGTGAACCTGCGTTTCGCGGAAAAGAAGCAGGTTGCGGCGGCCGGCGCCGCTGCGGAGAAACCTGCCACGGCGGAAAAGACCAGGCCGGGCAAGGCTGCGGCGCGCCGTGGAGCCGGCGATGCCGGGGAGGAAGTCCAGGGGGCGGACCAGCAGTTCCCCGAATATTCAGCCACCAGGCCGGGGGGGGGAGCCCCCGAATTGCGTCATGCCAGGAAGCAGTACACGGGCAAACCGATCAGCCTTGATCTGCTCGACGCCGATCTGCGGAACGTCCTGCGGCTTCTGGCCGATCTGACCGGGACGAACATTGTGATCGAACCGGACGTCACGGGCAAGGTGACCCTGAAGGTGGAACAGGTCCCATGGGATCAGGTTCTGGACATGATCATATCCATGAACGATCTGGGACAGGAGCAGGTCGGGAGCGTGATTCGCATCGCCAGGCGGAGCAAGCTCAAAAGCGAATGGGCCCAGCAGGCGGAAGCCATCAGGGCCAAGCAGGAATACCTGTTGACCAGCAAGGATCTGGGAGAGATCAATACGGCATATCTTACGGTGAACTACGCCCAGGTGACCGATGTCGCCAGCAAGATCAACGAGGCGAAGAGCGATAAGGGCAAGGTATCCGTCGACGAGCGGACGAGCCTGATCATTTACAGCGACTATCCGGGCCGTATCAACAACGCCAGGATGCTTCTGAACAGGCTTGACCGGCCCACTTCCCAGGTGCTCATCGAAGCCCGCATCATCACGTTGACTTCGGAAGTCAAACGGTCCCTCGGCATGAACCTGGGCTTCGGCGGCGATACCCCGAATCATTCGGCGACCGTGCCGTTCACGGATTTTCTGATCAACAGCCCGCCGGCCAATCTGTTCGCTCTGAACCTTGCGCAGATGGTCGGTACGACGCTGCTGAAAGTGGACCTCACTATTTCGGCCCTCGAAACCGCCGACGAGATTCGCATCATGGCGGCTCCGAGAGTTCTGACCATGAACAACGTCAAGGCAGTGATCTCCCAGGGTGTGCAAATTCCCTACCTGAAGGTCGGCGATACGGCATCCAACATCACGGGCACGGATTTCAAGGACGCCGTGCTCGAGCTCGCCGTGACGCCGCATATCACTCCTGACCACAAGGTGCGGATGACCATCGAGGCAAAACAGGACGAACCCTCGAGCACCGTAACCGGAGCGCAGGGGCAGCCCGGTATCGATACGAGAAAGATTTCCACGGAACTGCTGGTGGATGACGGCAACATCATTGTGATCGGCGGCATCATCCGAAATCGGGATGAAGCCAAGAAGACGGCCACGCCCGGACTCAGCGACGTCCCCATTCTGGGCAGGCTGTTCAAATCAAACGAGGTCGATGCGCAAAGAAACGAAATTTTGATTTTCATCTGCCCGAAAATTGTGGATGTGACGAAACCTTCTGATCGCACATAGGGTTTTCTGGCTTGCAATCTGTATCTGCATATAGGAAAATGCTTCCGGTCCTGGGGGGAGAATGTTGAATATGGATTGCAAGCCAGCAACGAAAAAGTGGTTGTCCCTGCTCTTGTGCATGTCGGTTCTCTGCCTGTTCGGATGCTCCGTGCAGAAGACCGGATCCAAAATGGAATCGGCTCATGCGGAGGGAACATGGGACGGGGACTCTTCCGTCATTGAACGCGCCGGCCACGAGAAGGCCGCGCTCCGTGTCGATTACCTCACACCCGCCTCAGCGATCAAGAGTCCCGAAATTTTCGTCTACAAGGAAAAACGGAGGCTGTACGTCATCCAATCCAATGTGCTCGTTCGTGATTACCCGATCGGCCTGGGGCCGCATCCGAGCGGGGACAAGGATCGTGATGGCGATGGAAGGACTCCCGAAGGAGATTTCTTCATTATCGTCAAGGGTTCTTCCGAGCGGTTGAAAAAATCGCTTGCCATCAGCTATCCGGGCCGTGGGCATGCCGAGAAGGCGTATTTCTCCGGTGTGATCACCCCGTTGGAATTCCGTGACATTCTTCGCGCCGCGGACAACAGGTCCGCCCCTCCCTCGGGCACGGTGCTCGGCGGGAAGATTTTTATCCACGCCGGGGGAGCCCACAAAGACTGGACCGACGGCAGCATCGCCCTCTACGACAGCGACATGGAGGAGCTCTTTACGGTCGCTTCGGTGGGCACGCCGGTTTCCATCCGTCCTTAATCCGCTATCCAGCAATTATCCCGAATTATCCCGAATCAAGAGAAAACGAAGGGGATCGCGGGTCTTCCCGCATGTGTGCTTCTCGATGAAGTGGATGAAGTCGTCCCCCCCCAGGCGTGCCGTTTGGCTTCATTGGGAGAGTGCCGTCCGGACCCGCGGCGGCGTCCCGGTAGCCTCTTGCCGAACGGTCACCGGAATCGGCGCGCAAGGTTCAATCGTCGTGTTCCGGAGCGGAATCGTGGAGCGCCCTGGAATGTGCCTCTTCGAGTCGGCGTGCCTCGAGAGCTTCCCGGACCTTCTTGATCAGGAACCGCCTTGGAAATGAGGGATTGAGAAGGTAGGCCAGGTTGGAGCGGATGAATTCCTCCCTCATTTGTTGGAGGTTTTGCTCGACGGATTCCTGCGGGACGAAGTTACGGACCTTCTCCACGGAGTAGGTTACCGTGTCGCCGAGTACTTGTGCCGCCTGCTCGGGCGTGATTTCGGGATCCTCGGCAACGAATTCCCTGACGCGAAACGGAATGGATATGCAAAGAACGACCTGGCTGCGCCCTCCGGGGATCGGACGTGAACGATCCTCGAAATGGAGTGTCAGCCCGTTGTCCAACAGCATCTCGGGAATGGGTGCGCGCTTGCCGTCCATGGTGTAACCTCCGTGTGTAGCTTCAATTTGTGGGATCACGGCATGCAAATAGACCGAAAGGCCGCAGAAGTGCAAGAATAAAGTACGGCAGTGTTGACTCGCACCAGGCAAAGCGCTATTAAACTAGTGCGCTGAAACCGGCCGTCGCCCTTATCGAGTGAAACGGGCGGCATTGCGGCGGCGCGGTCGCGGTGAGGTGAAATCCGAACCCGCCGGGGTCCGGTCGTGCACGAGAGACTGGCAACACGGGAACGAGGCTTTGCAATGACGAAAAAGTGCATTGAGATGAGATGGCACGGCCGCGGCGGGCAAGGTGCGGTCACTGCGGCGATGATTATGGCGGAAGCCGCCTACTACGAGGGGTACCGGGGGGTCACTGCGGCCCCTTTCTTCGGAGCGGAAAGAAGAGGCGCCCCGATCATCGCGACCACCCGGTTCGGAAGAGAGCCGATTCGCACGTTCTCACTGGTGGAACAACCTGACATCGTGGTCGTCCTGGACGAGACCCTGCTGAGGGTCGTGGACGTGAGCGCGGGCGTGGGCCCCGAGGGAATCGTGATCATCAACAGCGCAAAAGAGCCCGGTGCGATCCGGTTGAAGAATGCGGTCAACGTCGCAACGACCAACGCCACGGAATGGGCGAAGGAGGCGGGCCTCATCATATCGGGAGCGGTTATCTTCAATACCGCGATATTGGGCGGCGTGGCCAGGGCCACGGGGCTGATCAGTCTGGAGAGCATCGAAAAGGCGTTGCGGAATCACTTCCCGGGAAAGGCCGGCGAGAGAAATGTCGAGGGTGCGCGAGCGGCCTATGCCGGGACCTCGATCCTGCAGGAATGCAAACTGGCTTGTGCGTGATACGTGAGCGGCTGTCGTGCAAAGAAAAGGAAGCGGAAGGAAGACTTCATGAACAAGGCGAGAGAAGACAAATTCACTCAGGCACGATCCGCGCTCTGCAAGGGAGAGGCGGGCAGGACCGGCGACTGGAGGTCCGTTCGGCCCCGGATAGACCACGCGAAGTGTATTCCGTCGAAAAACCGCCGTCCGTCCTGTTTCATTTGCTGGCTGTACTGTCCGGAGGGTGTGGTGAAGCGATCCATCCCTGTTGAAATCGATCTCGACTATTGCAAGGGATGCGGAATCTGCGCCGAGGAGTGTCCGGGCAAGGCCATAGAAATGGTTGAAGAACATGAGGAGGCATGAACGGGAGGAACCGGAAGCCTCTGGTTCGACGGATTACTTCGGGGGGCGGTCCTTCTTCCCTCCGCGATGGTATCTCTCCGCCTCCGAATAGATACACCCGCAATACTGCTGCCGATAGATGCCCATCATTTTCGCCGCTTCGTGACCTTCCCTCCAGCCTTGACGAAAGTCCCGGTAGATGAAGGGGACTCCGATTCTCCGCGAGGTGTCGCGCGCAATTTCCTCGATCAGTTCATGTTTTTGGAGCTTGCTGTAGAGCAGGGTGGTGGAGAAGGCGTCAAAACCGCTTTTCCGGGCAATCCGCGCCGCCGCCTCGATTCGAACCGAATAGCAGTAGACGCACCGCTGCTGCTCGCGGAAGACGACGTTCCGCAGGAATTCCACCGGATCGTAATCGTCACGAACGATCAGCGGGAGCTCTTCCCGTTCCGATACCGTGCGCGCGGCCTCGAGTCTGCGTTCGAATTCCCGGCAGGGTTGTATGTTCGGATTGTAGAAGAACCCGTGCACGGACCAGCCGTCCGCTCTGAGCGTTCTCAAAGGATAGATGGCGCAAGGACCGCAGCACATATGCAGCAGCAGGCGGCGCGTCGTCATGATGCACCTGCATGCTTTTGCGCCAGGGCGGTGCAAAGTCCGTGCGGCAGTCCGTCGAAACTCCCGTTGCTCATGCACACGACAAGATCTCCCGAAGCGCAGTGGTCGACCAGAAAGCCGATGAGATCTTCTGCCGATGCAAAGCCGTGACACTCCTTTCCCCGTTCGGCGATATCGGCAACCAGTTTCTGGACATCCAGCCGTTCTTCTCGTGGAATGGCGTCCATGCCGGGGGGATGCTTGATGCAGATGCAGAAAGCATCGTCGAAAGCAGTCGTGTAGGCCTGTTGGAATACGCTGCGCCGGCTCGAGTTGGTCCTCGGTTCGAAGGCGCAGAAAATGCGCCTTCGGGGATAGAAGTCCTTCAATGCCTGAATGGTTTCCCGGACTGCCGTGGGGTGATGGGCGAAGTCGTCCATGACCAGAATCCCGCCGATTTCACCCAGGATGTCCTGGCGCCGTTTCACGCCTTCGAAAGTCAGCAACCCGTCCTGCACCGCGTTCCTGTCGAGACCCGCAAGCGAGGCCGCGGCCATCACGGCCATGGAATTGCTCACATTGTGCCTGCCCGGCATGCGCGTCAGTATCGACTCCGTTCCCCGCGACAGGGGATTCTCATAAGTGAATCGAATCCGTCCGTCGGTGTGAATCATATCGACAATACGCCAATCGGCAGTCCGGGACCACCCGTAGGTGGTTACGCGGCCGCGGGATTCTTTTGCCAGGGCCAGGCAGTTCGCGTCGTCGGCGTTGAGGATCAGGTGGCCGTCGGGTTGGATGAGTCGCGCGAAAGAGCGAAAGGCGCGGCGGACAGCCTCGAAATCCGTGAAGATGTCCGCGTGATCGAACTCGACACTGGTCACAATGCCGATCCAGGGTGAGTAATGCAGGAATTTCGGTCCCTTGTCGAAAAACGCCGTGTCGTACTCGTCGCCTTCAATGACCATGAAAGGGCCGCGGCCGATACGGTAGCTGCTGTTCCAGTTCTTTATGAACGCTCCCACAAAAACGCTCGGATCCAGCCCGCCCCGGGACAGCACCCAGGACAGCAGGGAAGAAGTGGTGCTCTTCCCGTGCGTGCCGGCAACGACCATGCTCTTGTGGGCGCACAGGAAGAATTCCGCTATGGCCTGAGGCATCGAAAGGTACGGCAGACCATGGCTCAGCACGTACTCGGCTTCCGGGTTGGTTCTCCGGATGGCGTTGCCGATGATGACGAGATCCGGCGCGCACTTCTCCGGATTGGCGGCGTCGTATCCCTGGCAGACCGGTATCCCGAGCGTTTCCAGGTGAGTGCTCATGGGGGGATAGAGGTTCAGATCGGACCCCGTGACGTTGAAGCCTTTTTCCGTCAGCATTGTCGCCAGGGTGCCCATGGCGATTCCGCCAATGCCGAGCAGATAGATGGTCTTAGAATTCTTGCGTCGCATGCAGCAATTCCATTGTGAGATCATGTGCCAGAGGTCGAAACGCCTTGAGTTTCTCATTGCACCGGGTCGGATAGATCCGATTGGTGAGGAGGATGATGATCACGGACCTTTCGAGGTCCATCCAGGCGGATGTGCCGGAGAAGCCGAGGTGCCCAACGCTACGGGGTGAGAAGAAGCGGCCCGCGCTCGAATTCGAAGCGCTGGGCGTATCGAATCCCAGTGCCCAGGTGCTGTCCGCAACGATGCCCTGCCTGCTCCAGAATTCCGTCAGGATGTCGGAGGACCAGGCAGGCTCCCCGGAGTCCCCCCGGGCAATATCCAAAAAGCGGGAAAGAAGGGTGAAAATGCCGCGCGCGGTCCCGAACAGGCCGGCGTGCCCGGCGACACCTCCAAGACAGTAGCAGTTCTCGTCATGTACCTCTCCGACCAGCAGACGCTTTCGCCATGGGCAATGTTCCGTTGCCGCAAAAGACAGCCCGTCGGCAGGTGAAAGAGACGGGATGATTTCCGGACCGGTGGGGACCTCCATGGAACGGAAGTGCAGCGAATCGATCCGGAAGGGATCGAAAACCATTTTGCGGGCAACCTGGTCGAGCCTGCCGTCGAATAGCTTCTCGAGAATCATGCCCAGGAGGAGGAAGCCGAGATCACTGTAACACGCGACCGTCCCGGGAGGAGCGGCGAGAGGGGTGCGGAGGATGGCGTCGAGCAGCGCGGGCCGTCTGCTCGGGGGCGGCAGTGAGATCAGGTCGCGGTAAAAGGGATGATAGGCGGGGAGCCCCGAGCAATGGTTCAAAAGGTGCCGGATGGAGATGTCCCGTTTGTCCGCCGGCAACACATCGGGCGCAAAAAACGCATCCAGGGTGTGGTCGAGTCGGAGCGCGCCCCTGCTCGCCGCGCAAACGGCCAGTGGGGTGGTGACGAGAATCTTGGTCAGTGAGGCGAGGTCGAAGCGGGTTTCCGTCGAAATCGGCGATCCTCCGGAAAGGGTGTGACCCCACTGACGTTCGAAGAGGATTGTCCCGCGGGCCGCCGCAAGGAGGCTCGCTCCCGAGAAGATGCCTTCCCGCAGACCATCCTCAAAGAGTTGTTCGATTTGCGCAATCAAGGCTCTATCCGCAAAAAGGACTCTGAACCGCTCTGAGACTTCCCTCGTACGTGTTCAACGAAAACTCCACGTTGAGCGGGATCGCTTCATTCACCGAACCATGGCCGAACGGAAGGTCCGCAACGACCGGGAAAGAATAGTCTCGCACCTGCTCGAGGATCATCTCGTGGATGAGCGCGCGGTCCCCGCACTCGTGAAACTCCCCGAGCAAAAGGGCGGCGAGGCGTTCCAGCCTGCCGGACAACTTCAGTTGGGTAAAGAGCCGGTCCAGTCGATACGGGGCCTCTCCGCGGTCTTCCACGAGGAGCATGACCTTCTCCAGCTCCGGAAGAAACGGCGTGGACACAAGGTGTACCAGGCAGGTCAGGTTTCCGCCCAGGACCTTTCCGACGGCGGTGCCCTCCCGGAGTACCTGACCGGATGTAAATCGCCACGAGCATTCCGTTTCTCCCGCAAGCACCCTGCGGGTGTATTCCCACTGCGATTCAAACTGTCCGATCCCGGTAAGATTGGGGCCGAGGAAAGTGATCCATCCCATTTGAGAAGCAAAAGCAAGATGAAGGAATGTAATGTCACTGTGGCCCAGAAAGAGCTTGCGGTGATCGCGCAGGGAGGAAAACGGCAGCCGGGAAAGCAGCCTGCCGCTTCCGTAGCCGCCCCGGATGCACACCACGGCTGAAATCTCGGGGTTGGCGAGCAATTGCATCAGATCTTCGGCGCGCTCGGCGTCCGTTCCGGCAAGGTAGTGGTTCCGCTTGAATATGTGTCTGCCGGGTACGGGTCGGTAACCGTCGGCTTCAAGGACTGCCGTGCCCCGCTCGAAAGCTTCCCGATCGAATGGGCTCGATGGTGCCGCAAGACCGATACGATCGCCGGGTTTGAGAGGGCGCAGCTTCATGGATTCTTCTTGTTCCGTTCGAAGATGATCCGAAGCCCCTTGAGCGTCAGATAATCATCCACGTCGTCTATGAGTGAGCATTCACTGGCGATCAGCGCAGCCAGCCCGCCTGTGGCGACGACTTTCAGATTGGTCCCGATTTCATTTCGCATCCGGGTGATGATGCCTTCCACGAGACCTGCGTAGCCGTAGACAATGCCCGCATTCATGGACGCAATGGTGTTCTTGGCCAGTACCGAAGGCGGCCTGGCGAAAATTTCGACCCTTGGCAGCTTCGAAGTCTTGAAGAAGAGCGCTTCACAGGAAATCATGATCCCGGGACTGATCACTCCGCCCATGTATTCGCCCTTGTCCGAGATGTAGTCGAAAGTGGTGGCGGTCCCAAAGTCGACCACGATAGTGGCGCACCGGTAGTAGTCATAGGCGGCCACGGCATTGACGATGCGGTCGGCGCCAACCTCCTTCGGGTTGTCGTAGAAAATGGGCATGCCCGTGCGGATGCCCGGCCCGACGATGATCGGCTGAATGTTAAAATACTTCCTGCAGAACCGTTCGATGGAATTGAGGACCGGTGGAACCACACAGGAGATGATCACGCTGCCGACGTCCGCGACGAAAAAACCGTGAGCGTCGAACAGGCTGCGGATTGCAATGCCGTACTCATCGACCGTGGTGTTCACCTCGGTTCTGATCCGCCAGTCATGGACCAGCCGCTGTTCGTTGAAAAGGCCGAGCACCGTGTTGGTGTTCCCGATGTCCATTGCCAGGAGCATATCGAATCCCCTTCATAGTGCGACGAATGAGCCGAGCCGCTGGAAAGACTCGAAGTTCGCGCCCGAGCGCCTGCCGTGTACCTCTTTGGATATTCGCAACGCGCCCGGGGCGGGATCGTCGGCCTTGTTCCGGACGACGTCTGCGGCCGGAACGCGCGTGACCGGTCCGGCGCCGAACGACTGAACTGACCGGACGCCCGTGCCGGCCCACCGATCTTCGCGCCTCTCCCCTCGACCGGAAAGAAGGCTCCGGGATGTCCGTTCGTCCCGTGCAGTCGACCGGCACATCGATTCGGCTCGCGGGAAGTCCGCCGGCTTACCCGGCGCTCCGTATCGCGTCACCCATCCGGGCGACCTGCAGGTGAAAACCGACATCGTGCACCCGCAGAATGTGAACGCCGGACGCAATGGCGACGGCGTTCACCGCCGCGGTCCCGACTTCCCGGTCATCCGGAGACCGCCCCAGAATACTCCCGATGAATCGTTTCCTTGAAGCTCCTAGCAGAACAGGACGATCCAGGCAACCAAAAGCCGGGAGATTCCGGATCAAAGACAGGTTGTGTTCGACGGTTTTCCCGAAGCCGATTCCCGGATCGACGATGATCTGCGAGCGGTCCACGCCGTTTTGGACGGCAAATTGAATGCGGTCCTCCAGAAAGGCGACGATCTCCGAGAGCAGGGACGCGTAACGTGGTTCCTGCTGCATGTTCTTCGGATTGCCCTGCATGTGCATCAGAATCACCGGTGCGCCCGAATCCGAGGCCACCTTGACCATGTTCTCGTCAAATCGCATGGCGCTCACATCGTTGATGATGTCCGCTCCTGCTTCGATGGCCCGTTTTGCGACCTCGGCCTTGGTCGTGTCGATGGAAATCGGGACATTTCCAACGGCTCGGACGGCCTCGATGACGGGCAGCACCCGCTCAAGCTCGGATTCCAGCGGCACGGGATCGGAGAATGGGCGCGTGGATTCACCTCCGATATCCAGGATATCCGCGCCGGCGGAAATCAGTGCCGAAGCTTGCTCGACCGCGGAGTCGAATGAAAAGAACTTCCCGGCCTCCGAAAAGGAATCGGGAGTGACGTTGAGAATCCCCATCACGAGCGTCCGCCGCCCAAGGGACAGGCAACCGGATTTCAGCCTGAGGATATAATCCTTTCGCTCCGAAATGCTCATGAAGCACCTTTGTGCGGTAACTTCCGCATGAATCTCCCGGACAGTCCGCGGGGCGGTGCCGATGGAGCCGCCTCCGAACCGCCGGTCCACGGCATGGCTGGTATCGCGGGGTGTCGCGGCGGAAAGCCTGGAGCAGTGGATGGAAGGGGGGAGGTGCCGGAAGCATCGAGCCGGAGAATGCGCCCGGGTGAAAGGCCGGACAGGTTGCCGCATCCCGTGGCCCGCGAACGGCACTGCGGTCAGCCTCCCCGTGCCCTCAAGTGCCCTGATTCTTCTGCTCGGAGGCGGAAGTGGAATCCGGCGATGCCGTGCCTCCTTCGGGCTGTTCCGCGACGGCTTCCTGCGTGCCGACGCCGTCTACGGCAATTTCAAGTTCCGGGGGGCGCGGAGGCTCCCTGCGCTTGATCTCATCGTATAGCCCCGGGTCGACCTCGAGGATGATCCGATCGATGTCCCGCAGGTCGAGGGTTTCCCTTTCGAGCAGCCCCTCGGCGATCTTCTCCAATAGAGTGAAGCGGTCGCTCAGCATCTGTCGGGCACGAAGGTAGTTTTCATCGACAATCCGGCGGACCTCCTTGTCGATGAAAATGGCGGTCTGCTCGCTGAAGTCGCGGTGTTGCGCAATATCGCGCCCCAGAAAAACCTGTTCTTCCTGCCTTCCGAAACTGACCGGGCCCATATCCTCGCTCATGCCCCATTCACACACCATGCGACGGGCGAGCTGAGTGGCGCGTTTGATGTCGTTGGAGGCGCCCGTGGTCCGCTGGTTGAACGCCAGTTCCTCGGCCACGCGTCCGCCCATCAGGATGGCGATGCTGTCCAGCAGGTAGTCCCTCGAATAGGTGTGGCGGTCGTCTTCAGGGAGTTGCTGGGTGAGCCCCAGCGCGCGTCCCCGCGGGATGATGGTCACCTTGTGGAGCGGATCGGCCCCCGGCAGCAGCCTGGCCACGAGCGCATGCCCGGCTTCGTGATAGGCGGTGTTGCGCTTCTCCTCCTCCGTAAGGATCATACTCTTGCGCTCCAGGCCCATCATCACCTTGTCTTTGGCCGATTCGAAATCGGCCATGTCGATGAGATCCTTGTTCTTACGAGCGGCAAGCAGGGCCGCCTCGTTCACCAGATTCTCGAGGTCGGCCCCCGAAAACCCGGGGGTTCCCTTCGCCAGGACTTTGGGATCGACGTCGGGAGCCAGGGGCTTGGCCCGCAGATGGACATGCAGAATGCCTTCTCGTCCGCGGATATCGGGGACGGGCACCACCACCTGCCGGTCGAAGCGGCCCGGTCTGAGCAGAGCCGGGTCCAATACGTCGGGACGGTTGGTGGCCGCAATGAGAATCACGCCCTCGTTGGACTCGAATCCGTCCATTTCCACCAGCAACTGGTTGAGTGTCTGTTCGCGTTCGTCATGTCCTCCACCCAGGCCGGCGCCGCGGTGCCGCCCGACGGCATCGATTTCGTCGATGAATATGATGCACGGGGCGTTCTTCTTGCCCTGCATGAACAGATCCCGGACCCGGGACGCACCTACCCCGACGAACATCTCCACAAAATCCGAACCGCTGATGGTGAAAAAGGGAACGCCGGCTTCCCCGGCAATGGCTTTTGCAAGAAGGGTTTTTCCCGTGCCGGGAGCCCCCACCAGGAGGACGCCTTTGGGAATCCTGCCCCCCAGGCGCGTGAACTTACGGGGATCTTTAAGAAATTCAACAATCTCCTGCAGTTCTTCCTTGGCTTCGTCAATGCCCGCGACGTCGTTGAACAGGACTTTCTTTGAATTCTCATTGAGCAGCCGGGCCCGGCTCTTGCCGAAGCTCATGGCTTTTCCGCCGCCCACCTGCATCTGGCGCATGAAGAAAATCAGCATCCCCACCAGCAGGAGCATAGGGAGAAACCAGTTCACCAGGACCGACACGTACCAGGGGTTTTCCTCCTCGGGCTTGGCCTGGATGTCGACCCCGTGGTCCCTGAGCATCTTGATCATATCCGGGTCTCTGGGAACGTGGGTGCGGAAGAGCTTGCCGTCATTGTAGGTTCCCAGAATGCGATCGCCCTGGATGGTGACCTTTGCGACTTCCCCTTTCTGAACCGAGGCCATCAGTTGGCTGTAGGTGGTCTCGATGCTGGAGCTCTGGGGTTTTTGCAGCATGTTGAACAACAAAATCACCATAAGGCTGATGACCAGCCATAGGGCCAGATTTTTATAGAACGGACTCAACAGCGATGCCTCCTTGAACGGTGTCGATTCCCCGATATCGTTTGTAACATTATATTTTATTCGCTATTGGCCGAGAGAACAAATGGAAAGTCTCCCACAGACACTCTACGCCGCTTCTATAACAGATTCCCGGCCGATGGGGAAGGCGGAATCCTGGTCACAAAGGCCCGGAAGACGACGCCCGTCAATGCGATGACCCCGGCCGTGACCAAAAACGCGCTCTTGAATCCCAGGTCGCGGGCCAGTGCGCCCATGCTCACGGCGCTCAGCATCATTCCAAGGTAGATGCAGGTGCTGTAGCCTCCCATGGCGAGCCCGCGGCTATCATGCGGGACCACCTCGGATATGAGCGCTCCCAGCGCGGTGAACGTCAGACTCATGGTGATCCCGAGTGCGATCGAAAAGCCGATGAAGTGAAAAATGCCGGTCGAGAATGCGATCCCCGAAACGGCGATCGAGAAGCCGATCAGCCCGAAGACCACAACGGCACCGCGGTCCTTGACTCGATCGGTAAAGTGGCCGAACGGGATCCGCGCAACCGCGTTGAAAAGCGACTGCGAGGCAAAAATGAGGCCGATGCTCGCCACCGATATGCCCTGTTCCGCGGCATGCAGGGGAACAAAAGTCACGAACATCCCCAGGCCGAAACACCCCCCGAGGGTCCCCATCCAGCAGCCGAGGAGAGGACGATTGGTGAGGAACGTCCCCGCGACGGCCATGCTGTCGAGCTTTCGGGAAGAGTGGGCGGCGGTGCGGGGTGTCCGGGGCAGCAACACCAGGACAAGGCAGAACATCAGGAATCCGAAACCTCCCGAAATCGCGAACACGGCCGGGTAACCCGTGACCTCCGCGAGGGCTCCGCCCAATGCGGGTCCCAGGCTCATGCCTCCGTACAGTGCCATGGTGTAGTAACCGTAGGAGCGCCCCAGGTGCGTCGCGGGAGCGAAATCGGCAACGTAGGACATCAACGTCGGGGCAAAAGCGGCCAAGCCGACCCCGAACAGGAGGTAAACGAGGACCATCTGCATGGGATTTCGACACAGGCAGAGGAGAAAGGAGCTCAGTGACGTCAGTAGAATTCCTCCCAGAATGAGGGACTTCCTGCCCAGCCGATCCGACACTATTCCCAGTGGAAGTGAAAGAAGCGCGGCCATGAAAAGAAAGGAAGAATTGATCAATCCGACTTCGAACGCATCCGCGCCCAGGGACAGCGCAAACAGTGGAACCACCGGAACCCGCATGTACGCGCCGACATAACAAAAAAAGCATACGATACAGCACAGGAAAAGAAGACGGACAAAGGCCACGGTGGACTTCAACGATGGATCGTCCGGATTCATGTCGTGTCGTGTCCGATTCGCAAATGTGAGTGTGAAGGATGGTGCCGCCCCGTCATTCGGGAATTATGGAACACCATACCCGATGAAAACGTCGGCGACCTGCCGGCGAAGGCGAGTGCGGTGGAAGCGGTTTCGCGAGTCGATACCGTGCGAACAAGCCGGCTGGCTCCATCCAGAATGCCAATTGAGACCGGGGTGCGTTCAAGATCACACAACACCTGCCCGGCGGCAGGTGACGCGGAGGGGACAAACCCCGTCCCTGCGGACCGATGTGCCGGTCAGGAGCAGCGACAGTGTTCTCTGTCAACTCTTGAGTCGCGTAGGATGGGATGCGCGGCAGCGCAGCCCACGGTCCCAAACCCCTTGTCCCTGCCGTCATAGCCAACATACAAGGGGAGGGCTTTATGCCCTCCCGCGCAATGCTGCGGACTTGAACGCAACCTGCTATGAGCACTCGAAGACCGGAAAGAAAGGTTATCCCGTCGGATCAACAGGGTTTGCCGCGACTTCGCGCGGAACCCGGCCCGCCCAAACGGCTTCGTTGCTTTTCCGTATCGGCTGTCTCCTATATGCATCCCTTCAAGGGGTGCATGAACGTCGATCATGGACTCCGGCGCCGGATCGGAGCGCGGATAAATGCAAATCAAAACGTCGGCGGACTATTGGGTTTGTGCCAGAATCGCCTGATACCCACTGTTCGTCACTTGCCATGTCTTCGGTTTTTCCAGGAACTGCCACGTCTGGCGAATCATCTTGCTCTGAAGGCTGGGTTCCCTGGTCAGGTAGAAACGGCAGTTGATGAACACGGTGCCTCGAAGACCGTTGGCTTCGAATGATACGTTCCTGATTTCATAGTCCATTATCCTCACTTCCTTGAGAAACGCATCCGCTTCTTTCCAGAACGCTTCCTGGTTCGCGGGATCCACGAAGCCCGATGCGGTCTTGTAGTCCTGCCACCGGAAAGCGGCATTGTACCCGTCGATGGCGGCGACGAATTGTTCGTGCTGTTTCTCTTCTTTGGTCGCCATGCCGCATGAAGCGGTAATGAGGGCGGCCAGAACAATAATCAAAATCTTGGCGGCATTGCATCCGGCATGGACCGATCTCATGGCAATACTCCCTTTTCCGGAGAAATCCCTGTTTATTTATTTATTCAATAGGTTAGTGTGCATTCGTCATCGAGGCGCATTTTCATATATTAGCGCCCATGAATCAAGACAATTGTAGATCATTGCCGGCCCCGGCCGCCGCCGCGGACTCGCCCGGCTTCTGCGGGAGAGAAGAAGACCGTCCGGACCCGGACCCGACGGTGGTCGCGTCCTCCCACGGCGCGTGCTGAACGTGGTTGCCTGCATTAGTACCTCTCAATATGCGGAACCCGGAGGATTCGAAACACTCACGAGCATCCGACGGGCGCTTCACGAAAGTCTTTTCGCCCGCCGGCTTTCCGGTGGGTTCCTTTTTCTCATAATCGGCATGTGCGGCGCGGAGGTTTACCCCGCGGGGAGCGACTCGACCGCGCGGGATGGCGCATCCGGGAAACCGCGCCGTCGCCGCCGGAAGCGGGGGAAGGATCGCTCCCTCCCCGGAGGGAGCGGACACGGAGCCGACGGAAAAGAAAGGGCCGCGGCGGTCCTTTCGTGAAAGCGGCGCCGGTGGGGTCATGAATAGAACTCCTGCTGCGTGGGTCGAGGAAGTGAAAAAAACCGGGCGAGCGTTCCGCCTGGAAAGGCGTTCGAATGGTGTTCGCCGCTCTTCCGTCCCGTTTCTGGCCGATGCAGTCGCCATGGATATTGCCGTACCATCCGGAGACCATTTGAGGTAATATACCTACGTGCAAACGGGGTCAGGCCTGCAATCGTGCAATTTGTCCCCGCACGCGGCGCGCCGGTTTTTCTCCCGTGGAGATGTCCGCTCCTGCGAGCCCCTTTTTCAGGTCGGGGAGCATCGCACCACAATCAAATGGAAGAGCCTCAGGAATGTCCGCCTACGTCTGGTGCAAGAATGAAGAGTGCCGAGTACCCAACTTCAGGTGCCTTTTGTGCCGGGATGATTGTTACGCTTTCCGTCGGAATCGCGGCGATGATGACGGCATGCTGGAAAAACTGATCAGGTCCGGGAAAATCAAGGAGCATTTCTTTATGAAACGCAAGGATACCCCACGAAACGAGTTGGAGAGCCCCGAGTCCGCGATTCCTTCATCGGGATCGGCGGCGGTGCCGGAACGGGAGGACAACGGCCTCTTCCTGCTGGAAGACGGGAAGCTCAGGCCTTTCTCCCTCGAAGAATACACTGCTGCAACGCTTTACGAGGTCGTGGAGTCGTTCGGCGTGGAATGCAAGCTGGTTCGCCCGGAAGATCCAGGCAATGTCCTGTTCGAAGGGAAACGGCCGTCACGTAAGACGGTTCCGATCTTTATCAAAAAGGACGGCGACTGCGCACTCGTCGCGTCCTGGGAAACCGTGGAGGCAAATCCGGAACAGTTGGCCGAGGTCCGGGAAGTGCTCGGCGCGATCCCCGTGAGGCAGGCATTTGTGCTCAGAAGAAAATAAACGGCTTCATCGCAAGAACATTCGGACCGGGCTGGAGCGAATGGAGCCGCCGGTGGACAGGCGGGCCCGGACCGCGCGACAAGGCGATATCGAGTTTAACCTGTTGGAAGTACACGCTGTTTTTCATTGTGTTTGAAGACTGTAATGGGTTTTCTTATAATCCGCCTGTTCGGGGAACGTCGCGGAAGTGACCGAATTTCCCGGTCTAAGTGCCGATACGGTGGCGACTTGCCGCCGGAGCGCGTGTGAACTGCACACTTGCCCGCGTCGGCGGACGCGGTACGGTATTGCGGGGGAGCCACCCCGGGGAGCGTCTGCGAATCAGGGAGCTGACCCGGGTTGGAAACTCCCTTTTTTACTTTAGGGCAGGGAGGACGACGGACAAAAGATGCTGGGATTGAGCACCAAGACTTTCTTACTGATGATGGCGACGGTACTGCTGGCGGCGTCCGGGCCCGTGGACCGGGTCTGGGGAGCCGACGCGGCCCCGCCGGTGGAAAATGCTTCCCAGGCGGAGCAACGCACCGCGCTGGTGATCGGGAATGGGGCTTACGCTTCCGCTCCCTTGCGCAATGCAGTCAACGACGCGCGCACCATGGGAGAGACCCTGAAGGGACTCGGCTTCGATGTGGTCGAGCATGAGAACCTCAACCAGAAGGAGATGAAGAAGGAAATCCAGGCCTTCGGCCAGAGGCTGCTCAAGGGGGGCGTCGGGTTGTTTTATTATGCCGGACACGGTATGCAGGTGAACGGACGCAACTACCTGATTCCGGTGGGGGCTGCCATCGAGCACGAGAAACAGGTGGAATACGAGGCCGTGGATGTCGGCGCGGTTCTGACGGAAATGGATTACGCCAGAAATCGTTTGAACATCGTCATATTGGACGCATGCCGGGACAATCCGTTTGCGCGGAGTTTCCGTTCTTCCATGCAGGGACTGGCTTCCATGAATGCCCCCACGGGTACGATCGTGGCCTATGCGACGGCCCCAGGGGCGGTGGCAAACGACGGGCCGGGAGACCACGGAGTTTACACGGGCGAACTGGTCAAGGCGATGGAGGCTCCCGGGCTGCGGATCGAGGACGTTTTCAAGCAGGTGCGGTCCAGCGTGCGGGAGACAACCCAGGGGAAACAGGTTCCCTGGGAGTCCTCCTCCCTGGAAGGAGATTTCTACTTCAAGTTTCCCACCGCCGCGACCCCACCCGTTCCGGTTCCGGACAAGCCGGTTCCAGTGCCGCAAACGGTCACCGCGAGAGGCGAGAAGCCTGCCAGGACACTCAAGACCTGGAAGGAACCGATCACCGGGATGGAGTTCGTATGGGTGCCCGGAGGCTGCTTTCTCATGGGCAGCCCCCAGACCGAGAAGGACCGTGAAGCCGATGAAGGGCCGGTGCACGAGGTATGCGTGGACGGCTTCTGGATGGCGCGCACCGAAGTGACCAACGGCCAGTTCAGAAAATTCCGTGCCGATCACAACAGCAGGGACTATTCCGGGGTATCGCTCAATGGAGACAATCAGCCCGTGGTTTATGTCACGTGGAACGATGCCAATGATTTTGCCCAGTGGCTGAAGGGTCAAAACGGCGGCCAGTACAAATTCCGGCTTCCCACCGAGGCCGAATGGGAATACGCATCCCGGGCCGGAAAGGAGTCCTCCAGGTACTGGGGGGATGATCCGAACAAGGCCTGCACTCATGAGAACGTGGCCGATTTGACGGCGAAACGGCAGTGGAAATGGGAGGAATCACACGACTGCGACGACGGTTACGCGGCGATAGCCCCTGTGGGTACTTTCCAGGCGAACGATTTCGGCATTTACGATATGCTCGGCAACGTCTGGGAGTGGTGCGAGGACATATACGGCGTCGATGCCTATACCAGGCACGATCGGATGAATCCGTCGTTTACGGACCGGACTGCCGGAACCGGTCGGGTCGTCCGGGGGGGATACTGGCATTCGCAGCCGGGCGGCGCGAGGTGTGCCGACCGGGGCAGCGGCTTGCCCGAGGCAATGAACGACGATCTCGGGTTTCGATTGGTGAGGGAACCCTAGCCGGTCCGCTTTCCGATCGGGGGACGGGTCCGCATGAGGTTACGAGGAGAGGGGGAGATGTTCATCTTCAGGAACAGGATGGAATGGAGTGTGCCGGCGCGGATGGTGATGTCGGTTCTGGCGATTTGCGCCTGCCTGCTGCTCTCGAACGTGTGCTTCACAGGTGCGGCGGAAACACCCGCGGTGGAGTTCAAATGGGCGTTCGGAGCCTTGACGGAGGAGGACGGGCAGTCGCGAATCGTGCCTGTGGGCCGGGATGCGGCGCTGAAAACGGGCGATCGTCTGAAACTCATGATTGAAATGAAGAGAAAGAGTTTCATTTACGTCTTCCACCATAACGAACGAGACGGTTTGACACTGCTGTTTCCCTATTCTTTCGAACAGTTCACGGCGGATTACCGGCCCGCGGTCAAATACTACATTCCACGCGGCGAGGCGTGGTTCGAGCTGGACAAGCAGCCGGGAACCGAAAAATTTTATCTGTTGGCGTCGGCCGAGCGCCTCCTCGGCCTCGAGGCGCTGTATACCTCATACCGGGCCGGCGATGCCCAGACCAAACACCAACTCTCGAACAAGATCCTGGATAAGATACGGACCCTCAAGAGGCAGGGCCGGGATCTGGCAGCCCCCGCGGAACGGCCTGTCGCAATAGGTGGAGCGGTCAGGGGAGTCCCGAAGCAGGCCGGACCCGCCTTGCCCGACGTGGCGACCTTGGCCGAGGAGATCGCTTCGTCCGGTGTCGTGTCCAGGACCTACAACGTTGAGCACAAGTAGACGGGGGAACGTTCGGGCCACGACCGCCCTGGTCGTGGCCTCCTTTGCCGTCGTGGCGCTGTGCTTCAGACTCCTGCCATGGGTGTTCGAACCCTGGAATTCTCAACTCGTCGATAAACTCTTCGTGCTGCGTTCATCCGTTTCGTGGCTTCGACCCGTCTACGACCCGACCGTCGTGCACGTGGACATCACCAATTCCACGCTTCACAGGCTCGATGACTTCTATCTCAAACGGGTTCAATTCGCGCGCGTGGTGCGCAATCTCGCCGCGATGCGCACGGCGGCCCAGGCGTATGATTTTATTTTCGGGACAAAACCTGATGACCGGGACGATCCGGCACTGATCGCAGCCGCGCGTGAGGCGGGCAATGCCTATTTCGGCCTTGCCCTGGCGCTTTCCCCGCAAAGAGCCGCGCGCGAGACCAAAGTGGACGAGGAAGCGCTCCGCACCCTGGCCTCAACGAAGTGGGTGTTGAACGTGGAGGGCGACGTCACGGGCTTCCATCGCGGCTCGGCCCCGCTGGCGACTTTCCCCGCTTTGGCCGCCGTGTCGAAAGGCTTGGGACACATCAGCATCAAGATCGACGCGGATGGCATCGTACGCAGGGTGCCCCTGCTGGTTCGCTACGAAGACGGTTTCTATCCCAGCCTGCCTTTTCGCGTCATTTGCGATTATCTCGGGGTGCCTCCGCAACACATCCGGGTTGTCCCGGCGGAGGCGGTCGTGCTGCAGCAGGCGCGCAGACCGGGGGCTCCCCCGCGCGATATCCGCATCCCCATCGACCGGGCCGGGAGCATGATCGTTTCCTTTATCGGCCCGTGGGAGACGATGAAGCATTACAATTTCGCCGACGTGTATATTGCTTCCGACAGCCGAGATGAATTGGAGGTATGGAGGGACGAACTGGAAGGGAAGATCGTCGTGGTCTCCGATGTCTCCACCGGATCGACCGACCTCAGGCCGGTGCCGACCGACACGGAGTATCCGTTGAGCGGAATGCACGCGAACGCGATCCACACTATCCTCACGGAAGATTTTTTTCGCGAGAGCACTGCGGCGGAAGCGTTCCTGGTCGAGCTCTCCCTGATGGCGTGCCTGATTGTCCTGGCACGAAGTTTTTCTTCGGTCGCGTTCACCGCGAGTGCGGCGGGAATGGTGGCATTGTGCGCGGGCGGAGCGCTTGTCAGCTTCTTTTCGCTGCACGCGATCCCGCAGGTCGTCAGGCCGGTCCTTTCCATCGGCCTCGCCGTCTTCCTCGTGCTTGCCTACCGGTACATCAACGAAGAAAAACAGAAGGAAGTGTACAGAAGATCCTTCGAAGCCTATTTCCCGCCGGCTGTGGTGAAAAAGATCATGGCCCATCCCGAATCGATGGCCATGAGCGCGCAGCGCAAGGAGCTGACCGTGCTGTTCAGCGACATCGCGAGTTTCACGACGTACTCCTCGGCCCTCGCACCCGACCGGATTCGCGGTTTTCTGAACGAGTATTTCGACGCCATGGTCGAGATCGTGTTCAACCACGGCGGCACGGTGGACAAGTACATCGGGGATGGGCTGATGGTGTTCTTCGGCGACCCCGAACCCCAGGAGGATCACGCGACGCGATGCGTTCAGGCCGCCATCGACATGCAGCGTCGCGTGCGAGAGCTCCAAAATGCCTGGCGGAATGCGGGAGGGTTTCCTCTTGCCGTGCGTATCGGAATCAACACGGGTGAGGTGGTGGTCGGCAACATGGGATCCAGGAGGCAGTTTTCGTACACGGTCCTCGGATCCCCGGTGAATCTCGCCCAGCGCCTCGAATCCAACGCTCCCGTGGGGGGCATTCTCATTTCCGAACGGACCAGGCAGTTGATCGGGGACGGATTCCAGACGAAGGCATTGGGGGAAATTAAGGTCAAGGGAATCGCGGAGCCCGTTGCCGTGCACGAGGTAACGGTGTCACAGGGTGAAGTGCAGGATTCGAACAGTGCCGGGAATGTGTGACGGAAGCGGCAGGAAGGCCGACCGAACCCGATTCGTGTTGGGGGGTTGCCGGCATGCGGGGCCGGCAGGCCGGCAGGCTCCAATCAATTCCGCTTTCTTCCGACCACTTCGTAAATCCTGATGGGAGCCTTTCTGCCCTTAACCTTGACAGTGGAGATCTCGGCTGTCTCGAAATGATTGTCGACACTCAAACGAGAGTGTTCCGAAATGAGGATTTGGTTCTGCCTGGCCAGGGCGCAGAGCCTGGATGCCACGTTGACGGGATCCCCGATCACCGAATAGGTCATGGTTCGCGTGGACCCCAGGTACCCCGCCATTAAGTCCCCCGTGTTGATGCCGATGCCGACTCCGATTTCCGGCAGCCCTTTTTCTCTACGCCCCCTGTTGTATTCGGCAAGAACCTCCTGCATCTCCACCGCCGCCTGGACGGCTCGAACCGGGTCGTCCGGATGAAAAACGGGAGCGCCCCAAACCAGCATGATCATGTCCCCTATGAAGTTCGCCACGGTGCCTTCGTGGCGGAAGCCCACATCGACCATCAGTTCGAAGAACTCGTTGAGCATGATGAGCACTTCGGCCGCCCGCATGTTCTCACACATGGACGTGAAACCCCGGATGTCGGCAAAGAGGATGGTCGCAACGCGGTTTTGCCCTCCCTTTTCGACCTTGATCGAGCCCGAGACCACCATTTCCGCCAGGTCGGGAGACATGAGCCGCTGAAAACGCTCTCGCGTCAGAGCTTCCTCCTCGATTCGCTTGGCCATTTTCGCCATCATCGTGAACTGAGAAGTCTGGTGGGCGATGTTGTTGAAGAGCAGCAGATCCTTTTCCGCGTATGCTCTGACCGAGGCCGAGGAATCGATGATCATGACTCCCAGGAGCTCCTGTTCGTAAACGATGGGCACGGCCATGGAGGAACGAATATTGCGATTGCATATGGATTCGGCGCAGCTGAAACGCTCGTCCGCCAGGGCGTCCCCGCAAATCAGGCCCACCTTGTGTTCGCGAACGAAATTGACCAGGGTCGAAGACACCACCAGGTCCTCGCCGGAATGACGGGTCTTGGATGCCCGCACTTCCATCCCGCCGTTTTCGCCCACCATCAAAATGACGGCACGATCACAGTTGAGAAGCTGGAAAGTACGGTCCAGGATGCGATTAAAGATCCGGTCGAGATTGAGCTCGAGCCCGATTTCGCGTTGGAGCTCGTGAGCGATGCGCAGCTTCTCATAATCGGCGCGCAGAACCTTCTCATCCCAGATTTCTTCTTCGGGCAGAAAACGGTCCTGGGCAATCTGTGACCACGAACGGTCGGCGTCCATGAACTGGATCGTCGCTTCCATGCCGTCGCTGGTCCCGTGCGGGAGGTCCCCGGCCAGGAAAATACAGCTTGTCCTGCCGATGGTGACCACATCCCTGTCGCTCAGGGGTGTTTCGCGAACGATGCGATGTCCGTTGACGAAAGTGCCGTTCTGACTGCCCAAATCCTTGATGCCGTACCCGCCCCTGGGATCGAGATAGATCAGGCAGTGTTCCTTGGACACCAGATCGTCGGCAATCCTGATGCGATTTCGAGAAAGCCTTCCGATGGAATTGCGATCCACCAGATCGATTTCCTGCACGCCTTCCGTGTCGTGGATGATCAGTCTCGCCATGCTCCGTGTCCCGTCCGCTTCCCGTGGAAGCCCTGTTTGCCGGGAGCGTCCAATTCTTCAACGTCGGCCAAAGGTCATGGAATCGTACTATCTTGGAACCGTCGGACCGCTCAAGTCCATAATCCGGCCTGCATACTCCGGGAAAAACACAAGGGACGGCTTCACGTCCCCCCTCTCCAAAACACGCCCCACGACAGGCGATCGACTCAATTGGACTCGCGAATGACCAGTCCTTCCATGCGTTCCTTCTTATTGAAGTCGGCTGCGAATTTCAACGCGGATTCCCTGTTGCGAAAAGAACCGACCAGGACCCGGTTCCATCGTCCACCGCCGTTGAGGTCGAGGGTGTGCAGCCGTGGTGCGTACCCTTTGGCGCGCAGCTGTTCCACGAGCTTCTGAGCGTTGTCGGCGTCTTTTAGCGACGCCACCAGCAGAGTGAAGTGTTCCGAAGCGTTGTTTGCCGCCACCGGCTCCTGGCCGCCGGCCCCCGAACCCGTCTTTTCCGAGTCCGACGACTCAGGTTTGTCCGGCGTCGACAAGGGGACCGGCAGGGACTTGGTCGGTTTGTTCCGGGTATCTGCCGCGGCGTCTTTTGCCGCAGGCGACGTCGACGGGGCGCCCGGTGGAACGGCGGTTTTGGCCTGGGTGAAGACCTCCTTGCGGGTCAGTTCCTCGTAGTATTTGAGCGACTCCAACATCTTCTCCGGCGCCTGCCATGTTTCCGCGGCTTTCTCGACGGTTGAGGGAGGCGGGCGGTCCAGGCCAAGGAAACGCATGAATTCCGCCCGGACGGAAACGTCTTCCGAGGATATCATCGGCAGCCCCCGCCCCACCAGGATTCCGAATATGAACATCCAGCACATGGCGAGCAAGAGACCCGCCGCGCAGAGGACGATCTGTCTCGGGCCCAATGAAAAGACAAACCGCTTCTGATTCCTGGCAGCTTGCTGCTGCTCGAGATTACGAGCGGATATTTTGGGAGGAGTGCCCAAAGCGGATTTCCTTGTACACTATGCCGGTGGTCTACATTTTTTCCGGGGCCGAAACTCCCAGTAATTCCAGGGCATTCCGTATAACCTCGCGAATGGCCGCAGCCATGAACAGCCTGGCCCGGGTCAGTTCCGGATCGTCTCCGATCACTCGGTTCTGGTTGTAATAGCTGTGAAAAAGCGAAACCAGCTCGTGCAGATAGTACGGGATGAAATGCGGTTCCATGGACCGCGAGCAATTGGCCAGGATCGCAGGGTATTCGCCCAGGAACTTGATGATCTGCAATTCCTGCGCGAGAGTGAGAAGACCGAGATCCGGGATGTCTTTACCGTTCGCCCAGTCACAGACCAGACCTCTTTCCGCGGCCACCTGAAAGATGCTGCACAGCCGGGCATGCGCATACTGCACGTAAAACACCGGGTTGTCGTTGGTCCTGGCCTTGGCCACATCGAGATCGAAGTCGAGCGGACTGTCGGAGCGCCGGGTAAGGAAAATGAAGCGGGCGGCGTCCTTGCCGACTTCGTCGACGACTTCCCTGAGCGTGACGAACTCGCCCGCCCGCGTGGACATCGCTACGGGTTTCCCGGCGCGCAACAGGTTGACGAGCTGGACCAGGACGATTCGCAGGTCTTCGCGGTTACGTCCCAGAGCCTCCACGCCGGCAAGCATCCGTTCCACGTAGCCGTGATGGTCTGCGCCCCAGATGTCCACGACCTTGTCGTAGCCCCGGTCGTACTTGTTTCTGTGATAGGCAAGGTCAGCGGCGAAATAGGTGCTGACGCCGTTTGCCCGGATCACCACCCGGTCTTTTTCGTCGCCGAACGCCGTGCTCTTGAACCACACGGCTCCCTCGCTTTCGTAGATGAATCCCCTGCGGTTCAAGTCTTCCACGGTCCGGCGAATGGCATCTTCCGCGTGGAGGGATCGCTCGCTGAACCATTGGTCGAAGGAAACCCCGAATTCACCCAGGTCGTCCTTGATGCCTTCGAGGATGCGATCGGCGGCAAAGCGCGTGAACAACGGGAGGACTTCGTCCAGGGGGGCGCGCAGATAACGGTCGCCGTTGTCGCGCAGAAAATCCCGGGCCAGATCCTTCATGTATTCGCCCCGATAGTGGGCGTCGGGGAATTCGACGGGTTCGCCGAGCGCTTCCTGGTACCGGAAGTAAAGACTCCTTCCCAGGGTGTCCATCTGGTTTCCCGCATCGTTGATGTAGTATTCGCGCTCCACGGCGTAGCCACACGCTTCGAGAATGTTCGCGAGGGCGTCGCCGGTTGCCGCGCCTCTGCCGTGGCCGATGTGAAGAGGCCCGGTCGGATTGGCGCTGACGAATTCCACCTGGACTCTGTGTCCCTCGCCCAAGTCGAGTCGCCCGTAATTGCGAGGATCCGCCAGGATGTCGGTCAGGATTCCGTGCCAGGCTCGAGGATGGAAGAAGAAGTTGATAAACCCCGGCCCCGCGATTTCCACTTTCTGAAGCAGGTTGTCCGGGTCGTTGAGACCGCCCACGATCTTTCCGGCAATTTCCCTGGGGTTCCGCTTCAGCCGGCGGGTCAGGGCGAGGGCGACATTCGTTGCATAGTCCCCGTGTTCGGGAAGCTTGGGAATGTCCAGTTCAATGCAAGTCGGGTCGAGATGCTCCGATGCTTCGGGCAGCAGGCGCGACAGGGAATCGGACAGCATCCCGATGAGAACGTTTCGGACAGTGGACATTAGTGTGTGTTCCTTCCGCGACCTTTTGAAATTGAGTCCTTATATATCAGCTGCACCCGCCTGCGCAAGCCTGTCGTCGTCTCGCGAATGCCTTGTCCCCGCGATTGGAACGGAAAGCCGATGCGCGCCTGCGCTCACTTCGTTGAAACCGGCCTCCGTCTTCGCCCCTTCGCGGCCGTGGACGCCGCGGCGGCCTGCGGTGCGGCCTTCAGTTCGAGTTTGCAATCCCGTTATGGAACGACTTGAACCGATTTCGCCCGATGCTGCAATATATCTCGTAGCTGATGGTCCCGCACAACTGCGCGATTTCCTCCGCCGTGACGCGCTCGGTCCCCTGGGCACCCAGGAGAACGACTTCGTCGTCTTCACGGGCGGACGGTATGTGCGTCACATCCGCGGTGATCATGTTCATGGAGACCCTCCCGACCACCGGGGCGCTCATGCCCCGAACGAGCACCCGGCCTCGGTTGGACAACAGCCTCGGATATCCGTCGTCATATCCGACGGGGATCGTGGCGATTCGACCCGGCGCCGCGGTGACGAAGGTCCCGCCGTAGCCGATGGGTTGTCCGGCCTGGACGTCCTTGAGTTGGATGATCTTCGATTTGAACGTCATCACGGGGCGCAGATCAGCCGGCTTATGCAGCTCCAGGGAAGGAGGCGAGCCGTAGAGCATGATACCGGGACGCGCCAGATCGAAATGCGCCTGCGGAAGGTCCAGCAGGCCCGCGCTGTTGGCGATGTGCCCCAGGACGCTCAAACCTCGAGCGGATAGGAGCGCCATGGCTTCCCGGAACCGGGTCAACTGGAGGGTGCTGGATGTTTTGTCCGCTTCATCGGCGCTTGCAAAATGGGAGAGGACGCCTTCCAGCCTTATTGCAGGCAACGTCAGAAGCTCGTTGAGGAATGCTTCCAGATGCCGGCAGGGGATTCCCAGTCTCCCCATGCCCGTGTCGAGCTTCACGTGCACGGTCGCCGTCGCATTCAGGCTGCGGGCCGTGTCGCTCAGCCGGCGGGCATGATCGATGCGGTAGATCACGGGGCGAATCTCGTTGCGGATCGCCTCGGCCATTTCCGAGGGTTCCACGCCGAGCAGACAGAGAATCGGGAGTCGGATGCCCGCCGCGCGCAGATCCACGGCTTCCCAGTGTTTGCTTACGGCCAGGAAGGACGCGCCGCAGGCGACCAGCTCCCTGGCCACCGGGATCATGCCGTGCCCGTAGGCATCCGACTTGACCACGCCGAGAATCCGGCTTCCCGGCGCGAGGCGCTCCTTTGCCCGCGAATAGTTGTGCCGCAGCGCCGCAAGATCGATTTCCACCCAACTGTGAGCCATCTTCAACTCCATATGCGTTCGTTGACTCCTCGATTCGCGCTTCATCCCCATTTTGCGCGAAAGGCCGGGTCTGCCGCTCATATCGGCGGACCGCGGAGTGGCGCCCCCGGCAGCCATGCACCGGCCGGGTCTTCCCGGATTCCCTCCGTTTCAGGAAGGAGCAACCGTCATCCCCCGCCGGCACGGGTGTCCTGAAGGCCCGCAAACGCCGACAGCCGCGCTTTCCCCTGTAAACGTCCGGGAGCCCCGTGCTGCTCCACATTCCATCGCGAGCCGCCCCGCTCATGCCGATTCAAAGGGACGGCGAAGGCCTTCATGCTTTGTAGCGGACCAACCCGGTTCACAGCCTCTTGCCGCAATGCCCGCGGCGGTCTCGTGATGCGCCGTGGAACCCGAATCCCGGCGACGCGTCGATGGGCGCGGATACCCTTCCTATTCCGTGAAAAATATGTTAGGCCATTCGCACATCAATGGGAAGGAATTCTTGAAGGGTTTCCCGGGGAGGAAGACGAGAGAATGCACGCGGGCTATCTGCTTACCGTACTGGGACTGATCTGCTTTCTGGAAGGGTTGCCGTACCTGGCTTCCCCCGATTATCTGAAGAAATGGCTGATCGAGGTCGTCATCCCCGCGCCAAGCCGTTACCTGCGCCTTTTCGGCGGCGTGCTCATGGTCCTTGGCCTGCTTTTCGTGTACTGGGGCCGTCGGCATGGCGGATGAGCGCATTTCCTACCGACTCCGGGAATACGACTACGATCTCCCTCCCTCCCTGATCGCACAATCCCCCTTATCCCGAAGGGAGGAATCCCGTCTTCTCGTGCTGGACCGAGGCCGCGGCGCGATGGATCACGTTCGCTTCCGGGATTTGCCGGACCATCTGCACGCCGAAGACCTGCTGGTGGTCAACGACACCCGGGTGGTGCCGGCGCGTTTGATCGGCTTCAAGGATTCGGGCGGCAGGATCGAATTGCTGGTGACGGAACCCTACAAAAGCGAAGCCGAAGGGCGGCGGGACGGTTACTGGTGTCTTGCCGCGGCCGCAAAACGCACCCGGCCCGGATGCCTGATCTCGCTTCCCGACGGTACGGTCGCTGAAGTTCTCGAGGCAGGCGACGGCGGGCGGATTCGAGTCCGGTTCCCTGACGACCGCCCGCTGATGACGATCCTCTCGGAGATTGGAGCGGTGCCGCTTCCGCCATACATCAACCGGAGCGGAACCGGTGACTTTCCCGGAGACGCCGAAGCCTACCAGACGGTGTATGCGCGAAATCCCGGAGCCGTGGCCGCGCCGACCGCCGGCCTTCACTTCAGCTCGGCACTGCTGGAGGCCGTCGCACGGGCGGGGGTCGAAGTCGTCCGGATTACCCTTCATGTGGGATACGGCACCTTCGCCCCCATCAGGGTCGACGATATCCGGGACCACGAGATGCATCCGGAATACGTGCGGGTGGACGAGGATTCGACGGAGCGGATCAGGTCCGCGATCGATCGGAAAAGACGTATCGTCGCGGTGGGAACCACGGTCGTGAGGAGTTTGGAGTGGATCGCCCACCGGCGCGGCGAAATCATGCCGGCCGCGGGGGCCTGCGCGCACTACATCTACCCGGGCTACCGGTTCAAAGTCGTAGATGCGATGATCACCAATTTCCACCTTCCCAGGTCCTCCCTTCTTCTGCTCGTTTCGGCGTTTGCCGGGCGCCGCCGAATCCTGGAAGCATACCGGGAAGCGATCCGCCGTGAGTACCGGTTTTTCAGTTACGGCGATGCGATGCTGATTCTGTAGCCGGCCCGGACCGGGAAACCGCCTGCTTCGCCCGGCGTTTCCTTATCGTGCCCAACGGGGGAAGGAGTCACGAACATGGATTTTCGGATCATCGCGCGCGATGCCTCCTGCCATGCACGGCGGGGCCGGCTGAGAACCGCTCATGGAACCTTCGACACTCCCGTCTTCATGCCGGTCGGTACCCAGGCATCCGTAAAAAGTCTCTCGCCGGATGAACTGGAAGATCTGGGCGCGCACATCATCCTGGGGAACACCTATCATCTGCTCCTGCGGCCCGGAGCCGAACGGGTCGCCCGCCTGGGGGGGCTGCACCGGTTCATGCACTGGAACCGTTCGATCCTCACCGACAGCGGGGGCTTCCAGGTCTTCAGCCTGGCCCGGATCAACCGGATCGAAGAGGATGGGGTTGTTTTCCAATCGCACATCGACGGAGCCCGTCACGCAATTACCCCCGAAACCTCCATGGAATGCCAGATGCAACTGGGCTCCGATATCGCCATGTGCTTCGACGAATGCACTGCTTATCCGGTCACCTACGAATACGCCAGGGAATCCATGCTGCGCACGGTGAGATGGGCGGCCCGGAGCAAAGAGGCCCACACGCTGCCGGAGCAATCGCTGTTCGGGATCGTCCAGGGCGGAGTCTTTTGCGATCTGAGGCGGGATTGCCTGGAAAGGCTCGTGGAAACAGGTTTCGACGGATATGCCCTCGGCAGCCTCTCCGTCGGGGAATCCAAAGAGGAGATGCTGTCCGTGCTCGAAGCGGTGGCCCCCGGGCTCCCCGCCGCATCGCCCCGATACGTCATGGGGGTGGGGACGCCCGAAGACCTCGTGGAAGGCGTCCGCTGCGGAGTGGACATGTTCGACTGCGTCATGCCCACGCGCAACGCTCGAAACGGGATGCTCTTCACCGTCCGCGGCGGCATCCAGATCAAGAACAGCCGTTACGCCGACGACGATCGTCCCATTGAGGAGGGATGTTCCTGTTACACCTGCCGGCGATTTTCGCGGGCCTACCTCAGGCACCTGTTCCTGGCCCGGGAGTTGCTCGCCTACCGGCTGAACACACTTCACAACCTCCACTACTATTTGGGGCTCATGGCGGCCATGCGCGAGGCCATCGAAGCCAATGCCTTCGATCGATGGCGCCGGTCTTTCTATCTGGACCGGGAAAACAGGGAGCCGGCGGAGGAATGAACCGGACTGTGTTAATGGGAATCCCCTTTCAATGCAATATTTCTGGAAGGAAAATGCAGAATGAAAACGTTAGCGATTTGCCTGTTGCTGTTGTTTTTGCCGGGTCCAACCCTACGGTATTGCGGGGGTCGAGGGGAGCAGCGGTGAGGTCAATTCGAGTGCCGGCACGCCGGACAAGTCGCTCCGCTGCGAAGATTTCCGCATAACCGATGACGGGTAGGTTACAGGCTGGATCGTGAACGCTTCCGACAAACCGCGTCCGGGGGCAGGATTGACATTTGGACGACCAACTGGATGGGAACCCGGATTTTGTGGAAAAAATCCTTGAATATCGGTTGCTTGTGGCCACGCGCCAGGCATCCGGTCCAGGAGGTCTACAAGAACGACAGCGAGGAACCGTCCAGAACCTGGTTCATGTTTCACCCGCCCGGTGGGTCGAACTTCAGGGACTGACAGACACGGGTCTCACTGAACCACCGGGCTGGCCTGCGGGTTGAACGGGTTTGTCCTGACGTGGAGCGAGTGGATGTGGGGGTAGTGGCTGCGCAGATGGTGCAGGTAGACCAGCCATTCCCGCACCAGAATTCCGAAAGCCCTTCGGATGTCGTTTTCGATATGCCTCAGATCGCTGGGGGGCAAACCGGACAGGTCTCCCCGTGCTTCCAATTCCTCGCTCAGGTGGCACACGGCCCAGAGGAGGTCGGTGAAGCTGTCATGTTCCAAAAGATTCGGATTCTGCAGCAATCCCAGGAGGAAGCCTTTCTTCGAAAGCAGGAATGCTTTCAACCGCTCCAATTGTTCGATGGGCAATCCGAAACGACATGTGAAGTCTTCGATGTGTCGCATGGCGATCACGTACCGGGTGTTGTCCCAATCATCGGAGACGGCAAGGTGCTGTTCCAGTTCGTGGAGGTCCATGCAGGTGTGCCCCATCTGCTTGATGAGAGTGGTTCCGGTTTCGGTGAAAAAAGCACCGATGACCATGTTGAGCTTGTTCAGCATGGATTGTTTTTCACGTTCGTTGAGCAGCCGTTCAATGATGATGGTGACGAGCAGAACCTGCACCGGGACGAACACAATGTCCAGGACAAGATAAAAGAGGAGGGTTTGAGGGTCCTTGAACAGGACGACATGGATAATCCCGAGCAGCAGGGACGAAGCCACCAGAATCAATCCGACGCAGACTTTCCATGACAGGCGGACCATGCGATACTCCAGGACGTTTGTTGTATCTGTGGCGCCCGATCTCCCTTCTGTCTTCTTGAGAAGCTCCGCTGCCGAATTTCTACGCTCCGGGACCTCGCAGCGAAGGGTCTGAAGGGCGGCAACGATGTCGAAGGGCTCCGAGAGGGTTCTCCCTGTGGATAGTCAAAATAGGCGCTTGCCCGTCCTCCATGGTGTACGCAGGCTGTTTCGCTGTTACTGCGGCAATCTCCATCGATCGTTCGATCAATTTGAGCGGTGGCAGTTTCCCTTTGAAGACGGGATCGGCGCGGCTGCGGAACCGTTGATTTCGCGGATGCCTTCCGGCGGCTGTCCCGTCCCGCCCACGGGCGGAAACAACAGGGCCGGAGCTCAGGCCAGCCCCGGCCCGTGAAATGTCTCGGTCGTCGCCGGTGTTCGGTTGCGTCGGCTATTGAACCCTTTGCACTCTGACGGCCTGAGGTCCCTTCGAACCCTGTTCGACCTCAAAGCGGACCTGTTCGCCTTCGTTCAGGGATCGGAAGCCCGCTCCCTCGATTGCGCTGTAGTGAACGAAAACATCGCCCTGGCCGTCCGTCTCGATGAAACCGTAACCTTTCTTCTCGTTGAACCATTTGACTCGGCCTTCCGCCATCTTCGTCTCCCTCCTTTCAAATGAATGAGTGCTCGTCGGGAATTTGAGGTTGAGCTAATTTGAATCCGTTTAGATCAGGCGCAAGACCGACTTCGACGGGCTCCAAAACAGCAAACCCAACTCGCTATTTGATATAATCCAATAAATTAAGCGTTTAGCGTCTTTTGCACGTGAATGCAAGAGGAAAATGAGGAGTTGATGTATATGGCACATGCAAAAAGGATGGCATGAATGCACTGCGGCTCGGATGCCGAATACGGTCTTTCCCGGACCGCCGGGCTTTTTGCGGGTTTCGTGCAGGCATTGGAATGCCGCTGAGGTTCAAGTGAACGTTTTTCTAAGAAAACGACACTTTTATTGACTCTTTCCCTTTAAGATGATTATACTGCGACGTTTCAAATGTCCCGGTCGGGTCGCACACGCGTGTGCGCTGAACGGGGGCGCTGTCACAAACCCGCGAAGGTCGTCAAGTGTCGTCGTGGGTTCATTTTTTTCTCACTCGATAGGAGCATTGGCATGATGCGAAAAGGTTCACGATGGATTCCGGCGATCCTTGCTTCCTTTTTTGTTGTGGTTTTTCTCTCTCCCGTCGGGGCCGCCGAAAAGGCTGCCAAGAAGGACGCCAAACCGACGGCCGCATCGAACGAGACGGCAGCCAAGTCAGGGGCCTCAAAGGAACCCGCCAAGGGCGAAAAAGTGGCCGTGGTGAACGGAACGGTCATTACCCGGGCGGAATATGAATCCGAGACCAAGCGGTTTGAGCGACAAATGGCAATGTCCGGCCAGGCCCCCGACGGGGCTCAGGTCGCGGAGATGAAAAAGAAGGTCCTGGACGGTCTTGTGGGACGCGAAGTGCTCAAGCAGCAGGCGGCCAAGCTCGGCGTCAAGGTCGATCCGGCCGAGGTGGACAAGGAGATTGCGACTCTCAAGCAGCGGTTCCCCAACGAGGATGAATTCAAGAAGGCGCTGAAGAATCTGAATCTTACGGAGGAATCGCTCAAGGCCCAGTTCACCCAGGACTTGGGCATCCGCAAGATGATTGACGAGCAGGTTGCTTCCAAGATCACGATCACGCCCGAAGAGACGAAGAAATTCTACGACGGAAATCCGGAGCTTTTCAAAACGCCGGAGATGGTCCGTGCAAGCCATGTGTTGATCAAGGTCGACCCCAAAGCCGGCGATGCGGACAAGGCCAAGGCCAAGGAACGGATCACGGCTGCTCAGAAGAAGGTGCAGGCGGGCGAGGATTTCGCGAAGGTGGCCAAAGAGGTGTCTGAATGTCCGAGCGCGGCAAAAGGCGGCGATCTGGACTTTTTCCAGCGAGGCCAGATGGTTGGCCCCTTCGAACAGGCGGCCTTCGCACTGAAGGTCGGTTCCGTCAGTGATATCGTGGAAACCCAGTTCGGCTATCATGTGATCAAGGTCACCGACAAGAAAGAGGCCGGCGTCATGAAGTACGACGAGATCAAGGATCGGATAGCCCAGCACCTGAAACAGGACAGGGTCAATCAGCAACTGGCCAAGTACATTGAAGAATTGAAAGCCCAGGCAAAGATAGAAATATTTCCCGTCAACTGATCGTTGCGCACGTGGACGGCGCGGGTGCTGAGCATCCGCGCCGTCACGCCCTGCGGTGCAGCACCGAGTCATCTTGAGCCGCAGATTCCCGGGGGCGGGTGGAGCCCGCCGGCCCCACAGGAACGTCGGCGGGCAGGGGTGCCCCCTGTCGCCGGCGATGCCGCGGGCAGAGCTCAGAGCGGATGCAATCCTATGGAAAGGGTTTTGTTCAGTGATGCGGACCGCCGGCAGATCGAATCCCATGGGCTTACCGTAGACCGGGTTCTGGCGCAGATCGAAATATTTCGAAAATCCTCTTCTCTCATCACTTTGGACCGACCGTGCACCGTCGAGGACGGGGTGCACAAAATCCTCACGAGCGAGATCGAGCGATTCCTGCGGTATCACGAAAGCGCGGCCCAGGCCGAGCGGTTCATGAAGTTCATCCCGGCTTCGGGTGCCGCCACGCGCATGTTTCAATCCCTCCTTCAAATCTATTACATGCCCCAGTTTCTGGACGTCGAGGAACTGCACCGCAGAGTGGGGCAGGGTGTGGCGGTGGCCTGCGATTTCATGACGTTCCTGGAGGGGCTTTACCTGTTCCCCTTCGTGGGGGATCTGGAAAAGGTCCTGCAGGCGGACGGTTTCTCGTTGGCGATGCTCATCCGCCATTGCGAATACCGAACGATTCTGGAATACCTGCTCACGGAACGGGGTATCAACTATGGCAACCTGCCCAAGTGCCTGCTGAAATTCCACCGCTACCCGGACGAGACGCGGACCGCCTTCGAGGAGCACCTCACCGAGTCGGCGTTCTACATGGGCAAGCGCAGTGGAAGGTGCCGCGTTCACTTCACCGTGTCCATCGATCACGAGGAGCGGTTCAAGAGATTGATGGAGAAAGTCAGGGTGGCCTACGAGGAACGCTACGGCACAACGTACGAGATCGGTTATTCCTTCCAGAAAAGATCCACGGACACCATTGCCGTCGATATGGAGAACCGTCCGTTCCGGGACCGTTACGGACGCCTGCACTTCAGGCCCGGCGGACACGGCGCCCTCATTGAGAACCTGAACGATCTCAAGGGAGACATCGTTTACATCAAGAACGTGGACAACCTGATTCCCGACCGCCACAAAGACCACATCGTGTTCTGGAAAAAGGTGCTTGCAGGATGCCTGGCGGAGATCCAGGATACCGTGCACGGGTACTTGCGGCGACTCGTCGAAGAGCCTTCCCCGGAATTGATCGAGGAGATGGAATCTTATGCCAGGGGAAAGCTGCTCATCCGCTTTCCCGATGATTTCGCCGCGCGCTCCCTGGAAGAAAGAGGACGCGTGTTGATGAACAGGCTGAATCGGCCCATACGGGTCTGCGGAGTCGTTCCCAACTCAGGGGAACCTGGAGGCGCGCCGTTCTGGGTCGCGCATGACAACGGCGATGTCTCGATCCAGATCGTCGAGAAAGCCCAGGTCGATTTCGATTCCGCCCGGCAAAGGGAAACATGGATGTCCTCCACGCATTTCAATCCCGTGGACCTGGTCTGCGGGTTGCGGGATTTTGCGGGGAATAATTTCGACTTGAGGCGGTTCATCGACGACGATGCGGTGTTCATCACCAGGAAATCCAAGGACGGGAAGGATCTCAAGGCCTTGGAGCTACCCGGGTTGTGGAACGGCAGCATGGCCGGATGGATCACTCACATCGTTGAGGTTCCGAAGATAACCTTCAATCCCGTGAAGTCCGTGTTCGATCTGCTCCGCCCCGAACACCAGCCCGAGGAATATTAGGCCGGCGTCCGGTCGGCCCGGGAAGATCTTCAGCCGCAAACGACTCTTCGCCGCATCCCCCAAACCGCCGTGAGCCCGAAGCTCCCGAAGAAACATGAAAATCCGCGTCGTCATTTCCGCCCTCAAAAGTGTAGCGACTGTATTCCTTGTCAACTATTGAGCTGAGTACAAGGGTGGTACGGTTTCGTCGTGCCCAAGCGTGAGGCCGCATCTCCCGTCCACTCTGTCCTGTCCCTTCGAAACCGGGCGCCGACCTTGGGCGAATGACAAAAAAAATGAGATGGTGCCGGGCCGCGGCACGGTGAAACCAAAGCGCTGATCCGGGTTCTTTCGTGTTCTTTTCAGACTCATTCGATCTTTTATTGTACAGGGAGATCGCGGAGCAAGCCATGAGTCGGACGGGACGCGATATCTTGAAGGAATGTGATGTGATTACGGCAGAATATTCGGTGCCGGCGATTCGCATGGGCAGGCGGCCTTTTTGAAACGGCAAACTAAAGAGTGACAATTTTGTAGAAATGGGATATTTGATGCCGGTAATCATCACACTGCGGAAGGGCGGGATCACCGGACATGAGCGAAAACTACAACCTGGAAGAACTGCGGACACTCCACGAAATCGCGAGAGTGGTATCGCGTTCCGCCGAATTGAAGGATCAGCTTCAGCAAACGCTGGACATTCTCAGCTCGCGGCTGGGCATGGAAAGGGGTATGGTCTCGGTGCTGGATCTCCAGACGGGGGAGGCATGGCTGGACGTGGCCCGCGGGGTTGACGTCGAGAGGGGCACCATCCGTTATCGGCCCGGGGAGGGGATCACCGGCAAGGTCGCCCAGAGCGGCCGTCCGATGGGGATTGCCAACCTGGGTGATGAGGCGCTCTTCCTGGACCGCACCGGGGCGAGGCGTTCGCTCAACCGCGAGGAACTGGCCTTCCTGTGCGTGCCGATTTTCTATCAGGGCAGGAGCGTGGGGGTGCTCTCGGCCGACAAGCTGGCTCGCCGGGTGGAGGACCTCGACAAGGAAGTCGAAATCCTGTCGGCCGTGGCGGAGCTCCTGGGCAAGGTGGTCCATTTTCGCGCGGTGGAAGAGGAGAATAGCCGTCTGCGGCGCATGCTGGCCGAGGCCCGACGGCCCACGACGAACATCATCGGCCGGTCCAAGGTGATCCAGGAGGTGTTGAGGGCCATCGACCAGGTGGCGGACACCAACACCACGGTGCTCATTTCGGGGGAAACCGGGACCGGCAAGGAATTGGTGGCCAGGGCCATCCACGACAACAGTCGCAGAGCCAAGGGGCCGCTGGTCCAGGTCAACTGCGCCGCCATGCCGGACACTCTCCTGGAAAGCGAGCTGTTCGGTCACGAGAAGGGGGCTTTCACCGGCGCCGTCACGCGCAGGCGCGGGCGCTTCGAAGAAGCCCAGGGCGGAACGATCTTCCTGGACGAGGTGGGCGAGCTGTCTCCCATCGCACAGGCGAAGCTGCTGCGCGTTCTCCAGGAACGCGAATTCCAGCCTCTCGGTTCCTCGCGGACGGTCAAGGTGGATGTCCGTGTCATTACGGCGTCCAACAAGGATTTGGAAAAGGAAGTCGCGCTGGGGACCTTCCGGTCCGATCTCTACTACCGGCTGAACGTGTTCCCGATTTTCCTCCCGCCGCTCAGGGAACGCGGACCGGATATTCTGCTGCTCGCCGATTATTTCGTGCTCAAGTACGCGCGGGAACTGGACAAGGATGTGAAGCGAATCACCACCAGCGCCATCGACATGCTCATGTGCTATCACTGGCCCGGGAATGTCCGGGAGTTGGAGAACTGCATCGAACGGGCCGTGCTGCTCGCCGGCGGGAATGCCGTCGATTCCTGGCATCTGCCGCCGACGCTTCAGATGAAGCCGGTCGGAATGCAGAACGTCAGCCGGGGAAAGCTCGAGGCACTGGTGAGCGCCTTCGAAAGGGACCTCATCACGGACGCCCTCAAAGACGTGCGCGGCAACCAGTCCCAGGCCGCCCGTCTCCTGGGCACCACCAAGCGGATCGTTCAATACAAGGTGGAAAAATACGGCATCGATCCGAGGCGCTTCCGGGTCAAGGCCCCGGCATAGCCGGCGCACCCGGGCGCAAAGAGGCTCCGGGAGGCCGATGGGTCCGCCCCGCTCTCGCACGCCGGGTGGGAGAGCGATTGCGGTGAAGCGTTCAAAGGCAATCCCCGGCGATTCGGAACGTCAGGGCATCATGGCACGGTTCTTGCCCCTTGAAGCAGCGGCCGGTGGGCAGGCCCGGTTTCCGGCCGACAACCCCGCCGTTTGCGCGGCGGGCCTGAAGGCACCGGATTTCCCCGAGCCTTCGCCGTCGCCGGGAAGGCCGTCGTCCGCCGTTCACGGTGAACCTGAAAGCGACAGGATACGCGAATGCGAATAGCCATAGGACAGATCGATCCCTTCATCGGGGATTTCAAGGGGAACGCGGCCAAGATTTGCGACGGAGTCGACCGGGCCCGCCGGGAGGGCTGCGACCTGGTCGTCTTTCCCGAGATGGCGCTCATCGGTTATCCTCCGCGCGATCTGCTCGACAAGCCGAGCTTCGTGCGCACGAGCAGGGAGCACTGGGAGGCAATTCGCGAGGCAAGCCGGGGAATTGGAGTGATTTTCGGGGCGGTGGACGAGAATCCGAACGGGACCGGCAAACCGTACCACAACGCGGCGGTTTTTTTCGACGACGGAAAACCGGCCGCGATTGCGCACAAGATGCTCCTGCCGTCCTACGACGTGTTCGACGAGGAGCGCTATTTCGAGCCCGGCAAGCATGCCACTTGGGTGGACTTCAGGGGGGAGCGGCTGGGGATCACCATCTGCGAGGACGTTTGGAACGTGCCGCGGTTCCTGCCGCGCCGGCTGTATCACTGCGATCCTATTCGCGAGCTCGAACAGGCTTCGGTGAGCGTGATCGTGAACATCTCGGCTTCGCCCTATCACGTGGGCAAGGCGAGTTACGTGGGAGAGCTGTTGCGAAGCCATGCGCAGCGCTCCGGGACCCAGGTGATCTACGTGAACCAGGTGGGTGGAAACGACGAACTGATCTTCCACGGGCACAGTATGGTCTGGGACGAGGCCGGGAAGCTCGTGGCAAGCGCCGCCGACTTCAGGGAAGACTTCGTCGTCTACGATACGCGCACGCACGCGGGGAAACTGCATGCCGTTGGCGGAGACCAGGCGGAGGAAGTCATCGAGGCGCTCGTTCTGGGCCTCAGGGACTACGTCCGCAAGAATCGCTTCGGGAAAGCCGTGGTGGGGCTGAGCGGAGGCGTGGACTCGGCCCTGACGGTTTGCCTCGCCGTTCTGGCCCTGGGGGCGGAAAACGTGCTCGGGGTCGGCATGCCCGGCCCCTTCAACGCCCCGGAGAGCCTCGAAGACGCAAAAGAGCTTGCCCGACGGCTGGGGATCGCTTTCGAAACGGTGCCCATCGGGGATTTGTTCGACGCTGCGTTGCGCACGCTTGCCCCGCCGTTCCACGGGCAGCCTCGGGACGTCACGGAAGAAAACCTCCAGGCCCGCATCCGGGGGATGATCCTCATGGCGATTTCCAACAAGTTCAACCGGATCCTCCTCAGCACCGGAAACAAGTCGGAAATCGCCGTCGGTTACTGCACGCTCTACGGGGACATGAACGGTGGACTGTCGGTCCTCGGGGACGTCCCGAAGACCATGGTGTACGAACTGGCAAGAAAATTGAACGCACAGCATGACTGGATCCCGGAACGGACCCTCGTGAGGGCGCCGTCCGCGGAATTGAGACCGGATCAGACGGATCAGGACACTCTGCCCCCGTACGAAGTCCTCGACGCCATTCTGGCCGACTACGTGGAAAAACGGCTGCCGGCCGAAGAGATTGCGTCTCACGGCTGGGACGCCGCTCTGGTCAAGTGGGTGACGGATCGAGTGGACTGCAACGAATACAAGCGATGGCAGGCGCCCCCCATTCTCAGGGTCACCACCAAGGCATTCGGGATGGGGCGCCGCAATCCCATCGCTCACGGCTACAGGGAAGGCGGGGCGCGGCAGTGCTCATGATCCCTGCGGCACCGACCAGGGAACCATCAGTTTCAGAGGAAGAATCCGATGAAAAAAATCGAAGCCATTGTCAAGCCGTTCAAATTGGATGACGTCAAGGAAAAACTCACCGCGCTCGGCATCAAGGGGATGACCGTGACGGAAGTCCGCGGATTCGGGCGCCAGAAGGGACACACCGAGATCTACCGCGGGGCCGAATATGTGGTCGATTTTCTGCCCAAGATCAAGATCGAAGTGGCCGTGGCGGACGTCCAGGTGGTGGAAGTGGTGCAGGCCATCCGGAGCGCGGCCAATACGGGCAAGATCGGAGACGGCAAGATATTCGTGATCCCCCTCGAAGAATGCATTCGCATCAGAACGGGTGAAACCGGCGAAGAAGCGCTGTAGAACGGATAACACGATGCACTTGCGTCCCCAGCTCTCCCGAAAGCTCAAAGACCTCCGGGAAACCTTCCAGCAGATGTGCCGGGAGGACGTCCCCGGCGTGCTTGCGGCGCGCACCTACGCGCACCAGTTTCATGAAAGCCTCAGGAAGGCTTTTCCCGAAACGGTCGTGCCCGAGGACGGCTGGGGGCTGCTTGCGGTCGGCGGCTTCGGACGCGGCGAGCTGGGATTCGCCTCGGATATCGATCTCCTGCTGCTGTACCGAAACCGGCTGGTCAAATCCCACGAGGCCCTTTTCAAGGAACTGGTCTACTGCCTGTGGGACAGCGGGTTCGAAGTCGGCCACGCAACGGCTTCCCTGTCCTCGATGAAACGGATGGCCCAGGATGACTTCACCGTGCTGACCAACATCCTCGAAGCCAGGCTCATCGCGGGCGATCCCAAGCTGTTCTCGGAATGGCGCGAATCCTTTTTCAACGGCTTCGGGAGGCAGAGCAGGAAAAAATTCCTGCAGAACCTCGTCGGTTACCGCGAGGAACGCCAACAGCAGTACGGCGGAAGCTCCTACCTGCAGGAACCGCACGTGAAGGAGGGGGTCGGCGCCATGCGGGACGTCCACATCCTGCGCTGGGCCGGCCACGTGTTCCTGCGGGATCCTTCCTTTGCGGCCATGGTTCGCAAGGAGCTGATGACCAACCAGGAGAAGCTCTGGCTGGAGCAGGCGTACGATTTCCTCTGGCGCGTGCGCCTGCAGTTGCACCGGCTGACCGGGCGCAGGCAGGATCAGCTGCTGTTCATGGAACAGGAACAGATCGCCGAGCGGTTCGGGTGCATGGCCGGTCAGCAGGGTTCCGCGGTGGAAGTGTTCATGCGGTTGTATTACCGGCACACGTCGCGCATCCGCCGCACCGCGTCGTTCTTCCTGGAACGAGTGGGAGAAACGCAGAAAAGCTTTCCGGGTCTGCGCCCGCGGCGCAGGATTCTTCCCGGACCGTTCCTGCTCGAAGGCAAGCACCTCAACTTCATGGAACCGGAATGGATCAAAAAGGATCCGCGCCTGCTGATGCGCTTCTTCTGGCAGGCCGCCCTCTCCGATGCGCACTTCCACCACCAGGCCGGGCAGATCATCCGGGAGAACCTCGCGGTCTTCACCGATGAAGCCAGAAGAGATCCCGAGGTGGTGAAGCAGTTTTTCGATATCCTGCTGGATTCCGAGCACGCGTTTTCGGTCGTGAACGTGATGCTCGAAACCGGGTTCCTCGAGGTCTTCATTCCCGAATTCGCCGCGGTGCGCTACCGGGTGCAAAATGACGTGTATCACCTCTACACGGTCGACGAGCACCTGCTGCGGACGGTCTGGCAGATGCACCAGATGGAACGGGGCGACGACGAGGTCGCGGGCGAACTGAACCCGAGTGACATTTTCGTACACGTGAAGTCGCGGCGGGTCCTCTACCTCGCGGCGCTCGTGCACGACATCGGCAAGGGCGACGGCAGGAATCATGCGGTGCGCGGCGGCGCCATGGCCGGGCCCATTGCGGAAAGGCTCGGCTTGGACACGCACGAAACCGGCCTGCTCCGGTTTCTTGTGGAGCATCACCTGATCCTGGCCGAAACCGCGCTCAAGCGCGACCTGATGGACGAGAAGCCCATCGCTCAATGCGCCATCCAGATCAAGGACCGGGAGCGCCTCCAGATGCTCTACCTGCTCACCATCGCCGACTCCCGGGCCACCGGCCCCGGCGCCTGGAGCACGTGGAAGGCCTCACTGGTCCGGGAGTTGTTCGTCAAGGTCGACCGGGTCCTTGCGCGGGGCGATCTCCAGGGACAGGACCTGGAGCAGCGGTCCGGGGAGGTCCAGGAAAACGTGCTCGACCTGGTGAGCGATCCGGCCGAGCGCGAAAGGGTTCGGCACTGGCTGGAACGGGTTTCGTACCGTTATCTCCTGTCCCAGGCCCCGACCGCGATCGTCGAGCATCACCGGATGGAGCGGGCGCTGGGGAACAAACCCCTGGTGTTGGCCTCGAGCCCGGCCGAGGGCGAAATGTGGCAGTTGACGGTCGTCACCGCCGATCGTCCCGGCCTGTTCGCGCTCATCACGGGAGTCCTGTGGGCGCGCGGGCTCAATATCCTCTCGGCCGACATCTTCACCTGGGAGTCCGGCGTGGCGCTGGATGTGCTGATCGTGGAACGGCTTCCCGACCCGCTGCATCCGCGGGAACTGTGGGAAAGGGTGGAGGCCGATCTCGGCAGGGCGCTCGAGCACCGCGGGTACCTGGACGAGCTCCTGTCGAACAAACGAAAACCATCAATTTTGCAGCAGAAGAATCTTCCGCGCAAGGACGACATCGTGCTCGTCGACGAAGAGGCGTCCGATTTCTACACCATCATCGAAGTCTACACCTGGGACCGTCCTGGGGTGCTCCATTGCATCACCGACACCCTGTACCACCTGGATGTCTCCATCCAGCTCGCCAAAATCTCCACTCCCGGCGCTCAAGTTGCAGATGTTTTCTACGTGACGGATCTGAGCGGCAACAAGCTGATGGACTATGAGATGCACGAGAAGATTCGCGTAAGCCTCCTGGACAGTCTCACGCGGGTGGGCTGACGCGGCCGAACGCAGGCGGTCCGGCGCCAGTGGTGTGAGAATGTGGGGCGCGGGTCGAGTGTTCGGAAAGCGGCATCCGAAGGTAACATTTTTGTATCGTCGAATCGACGAGCCGTCACACCGGACGAAATCCTGACGAATCGGGCAGTTAGGTTTCAGATACTGAGGCTGTGGGTACCGAACGACCCGGAACGGGCAGAATGATAGAACAAATTTGTTCCGTTTTTGCATTCGATGGAAGGCTTTCACTCGGGTTTTCGGATGCTCGGGGCCGATCGCGCGGAAAAATCGCGCCGGGGAGAAAATTTTTTTCACTGGGGGAGACGGTCGAGCCCGCGGACGCGCCAGCCGATGCTCAGGCGGTCTTCGCGCGGCGTGTTTTCCCCGCCGGGCGAAGGGGAAATGTACACTGGCCGCCCCGGGATAAAAAAAGTCGCCCGTCATGGGTTTCGGACAGGATTTGGCAAGCTATTTGCCTATTGACTCGGTGACCTTTCCCAATTCATTCCAAACCTACAGGAGGATCAGGTATGACCCCGAAAGAAGTTCTGGCGTATGCAAAACAGAACGGCGCCAAGATGGTGGATTTCAAATTCATGGATTTCGTAGGGACCTGGCAGCACTTCACGAACCCCATCGATGAGCTCGGCGAATCCGATTTCGAAAACGGCTACGGTTTCGACGGTTCGAGTATCCGCGGGTGGCAGCCGATCCACGCCAGCGACATGCTGATCATCCCGGATCCGACGACGGCGAAAATGGATCCCTTCATGGCCGTTCCCACCCTGACCATGATCTGCGACGTGGTGGACCCGGTGACCAAGGAGCGCTACACCAGGGATCCGCGCTACATCGCGCACAAGGCCGAGGAATACCTCAAGTTCACGGGGATCGGCGACGCCGCGTGGTTCGGCCCCGAAGCGGAATTCTTCATTTTCGACGACATACGCTTCGACGACGGCTGCCAGTTCGGCTACTACCACATCGATTCCGTGGAAGGGATCTGGAACAGCGGCCGCGTGGAAAACCCCAACCTCGGGTACAAGCCCCGTCACAAGGAAGGATACTTCCCGGTCCCTCCGGTGGATTCACAGCAGGACCTGCGGACCGAGATGGTTCTCAAGATGATGGAAGTGGGAATTCCCGTCGAATGCCAGCATCATGAAGTGGCCACCGCCGGGCAGGCCGAAATCGACATGAAGGCGTCCACCCTGGTGAAGATGGCCGACAACCTGCAGTGGTACAAGTACGTGGTCAAGAACGTGGCGCGCCGTTTCGGCAAGACCGTCACGTTCATGCCCAAGCCGCTCTACGGCGACAATGGTTCCGGGATGCACATCCACATGAGCATCTGGAAGGAAGGCAAACCCATGTTCGCGGGCGACAAGTACGCCGGGCTGAGCGAAATGGCCCTGTTCGCCGCCGGGGGCGTGCTCAAACATGCGGCCGCGATCTGCGCCATCACCAACCCCACGACCAATTCGTACAAACGGCTGGTGCCGGGGTACGAAGCGCCGGTGAACCTCGCCTACTCGAGCAGAAACCGCAGCGCCTCGGTGCGGATACCCATGTATTCGGCATCGCCCAAGCTCAAGCGCATGGAAGTCCGGTTCCCCGATCCGTCCTGCAACGGTTACCTGGCGTTCAGCGCCCTGCTGATGGCCGCCCTCGACGGCATCGAAAACCGCATCGATCCGGGCGAACCACTGGATCGCGACATCTACTCCATGACCCCGGAAGAACTGGCCGATGTGCCCTCGACGCCGGGTTCGCTCGACGCGGCGCTCAATGCCCTGGAAAGCGATCACGAATTCCTGCTCAAAGGCGACGTGTTCACCGAGGACGTCATCGAAAAGTGGATCGAATACAAACGGCTGAACGAAGTGGATCCGATCCGCATGAGACCGCATCCGCACGAGTTCAAACTCTACTTCGACGTCTAAACCCCGGCCTGCCCGGGAAGAGGTAAGCCGAGTCCGGCCGCGAATCCGCTCTCGACCCGGCCGCCTCGTATGGATGGCTCCCCACAAGACCGGCTCCCCCATGCATTGGGAGGGGCCGGTCTTTTCATTGGGCTGCTGCGTTCGCGGACGGCGCAAGGAATGCTTTTAAAAAGCGTGGGGAGCGTTGCCCCCCACACCCCCTCGCCGCTGCGCGGCTCTGCGCGGCGCTGTGGCGCCGCTGTGCGGGACATGGTTTGATCTGCTTCCTGCAATGCTGCAGGCACTTGGCTGAGCGGCGTTGCGGCGCCGCCCCGCGAAGCGCGGGACAGGCGCCGCAACGCCCGACGCTCGGCCCACGCGTAACCGCGTGGGCCGAATCCCCGGGGGGTGCGGGGGAATCATTCCCCCGCTTTTTTTCTTGCTTTTCAATGTTTGCCCGTCAATCGTTGTCAATCCTGTCGTATCGATCGAAGCCGTGGGCGCGCACCCCGGAAGCCGGGGCCGGCGGAAACCGATCGGCGGATTCCGTCCGCATGGCGTTCAATCTCTGGCAACCGTGACCGGGAAAAGCTATAAAGGAAATGGGCACGGTCTTGTGGAAAAATTGACGCGGGGGATCGCTCTCAACCGGGGAAACGCATCCAGGGAGGAGAAATGTCGGAGGACGCCAAACCGAAATGCATTGCGGAACTGTCTCAGGGCCAACTGGTGCGCTGGGTGATCGAGGGGCTTCGGTGCACCATGATCCACTACGGTTACTGGTTCAGGGAGGTTGAAAGCCGGCTCGGTTTCGAGCGGGCCGCCGAGGCGGAGGCCACGGCGGGGGACAGGGTGTTGGGGATTGTGATGAGAAGGCTGGGAGCCGCCATGGGCTTCGAAGTCGATGACAGGGGTTATCCTGCCGCCCTCACCGCCATGAGCAGGGAGGAGCTTCTGAACCTCATCGATGCGGTCTGCGCCAACTGGCTGGCAAACGACGGGGTCTGGTTCCGGGAGGTAGAAAAACCCTTCGGCATGGTCAGTGCGAAGCACGCCAACGACATGTGCTGGGGGCGGTTTTCGCTCTACGAGGCCTTCAGGATCAAGAGGTTCCTCGAGCTGCCCAAGCTGCCGGGACTGGACGGCCTCAAGACCGCCCTGGCGTTCCGGATGTACTCGAGGATCAACAAACAGAGCATCGAGGACGTGGACGAACACAGTTTCATCTTCCGCATGGAGGAATGCCGCGTGCAGATGGCCCGCAAGCGCAAGGGGCTTCCCGATTACCCCTGCAAGTCGGCAGGGATGATCGAGTATCCCTACTTCGCCTCGGCCATCGATCCCGGCATCGAAACGGAATGCATCGGCTGCCCGCCGGACAGGCATCCGGAGGGCTGGTTCTGTGCGTGGAAGTTTATGCTCAAACCCCGGGGTCGGTGAACGGTCGCGGCCGGTTCGACGTCCGGGGGGCGACAGGCCGTGGCCCGGATGTTCGAAAGCCGGCGCGGAAGTCGTATCGGGGCGCAATAGCGGACGAAGCGTGGTTATTCTGTTTTCTGCTTGAAGCAGAAATCGCCTCATAGGTCCAATAAGTCGAATAGGTCCCATGCCGTTGAGGGTGCAAACCGTTGCGTTCACCGGAGGCCGCTGCCGCGGGTGGACGCAGTAGAGGGATACGAGGTGTCATGAAATTGCGACTGCCGGAGAACATCTTTCAATCGATCCCGGACGAGATCCCCGAGGAGGTTTGCGAGGCCATCGTCAGGACGGACACGATCGTGATCGAACGGATCGTATCGCACGGGCAGGCGAGCCATGAAGGATTCTGGTACGATCAGGAGAAGAGCGAGTGGGTGATGGTGTTGCAGGGGAGGGCAGGGCTGCTCTTCGAAGGCTGGGAGGAGCCGGTCGTCCTGCAAACCGGCGACTGGATCAATATCCCGGCCCACGCAAAGCACCGGGTCGAATGGACCGACCCGAACGAGAAGACGATCTGGCTGGCCGTCTACTACTGATACCGAGGTGCGTCAAAGATCATACGGCTCCTGCCCGGCGGGAGGAGGTGACGCAGGAGGAGGTGACGCAGGAGGGGATGAATCCCTGCCTTGTCTGGAGCGATGTGCCGGGAAGGTGTAGCCAGGGGAAGGCTCTATGCCCTTCCGTCCAACGATATGGACTTGAATGCAACTTGGCATGGGGTGGGTTTCCCTGGACCATCGCGCCCTTTGCGGGGGCGGTGGTTCCGACCGGCTGTCACGGTCGACGACGACCGGGCGGGATCAAACTTCACCGGCCCGCCGTCAGGCTACCTTCGCTGGTAATACTTCTTCCAGGGCTGCCGTTCGCCGTCGCGGGCATCGGCCAGGGCGAGGCGGAGCGCTTTCACCGCCTGTTCCGCGCAATGCTCTTCTTCGGGCGGAAGCGTTTCCAAGAACTCCACGATCTGGTCCGGAGTGATGCGCCGGGCCTCCTCGGGAGTCAAGCCGGAGGCCATGTGAACGGCGGTGTTGGCGCAGGCGACCGAGTAAATGCAGCCGTTGGTCTCGAAGGAGGCCGTGCGGATTTTGCCGTCTCTTACCATCAGGAACATCTCCACCGTGTCTCCGCACTCTCTGACCACTCTGGCGTATCCGTCGGGATTGGCCGGAACTTCGCGATAGTGATCCGTAAGCGCCATTTCGAGGAATCGCACGGAGTGGTTCCGCCAGAAGTCCAATGTCTTGTCATCCATTTGCAATTCTCCCGCGGCAGTGCAGCAAAGGCCGGGCCCTGCGGCCGCCTCGGGCTGTAGGAGGCGGGGGTCCGGGAAATCGTTTCACCCCAGTCTATCCCAATGCGATATGGGGGTCAAACCTACACTTTTCACTTTTGCACCCGAATCGACCATCAGAGGCGCCGGGAGGGTTGACTGTCTGTCCTGACAATACTGAAATTCTTGGCTGCCCCGGAAAGCTTGACATTTCTTCCGGGGTGCCAAGAGGCTGTTTTCGTGGGGCAAGTGAGCGAGAGCCCATACGTGTCAACGGCTGATCGGGACGAGTTCCCCGGATTCCGGGACCACCGCCTACGGGTACCGGGCGGGAGGGACCCTGGTGTGGAGGGTCGATGCAAGAGGCACACGCACTACACCACCGACGTCTTCTACCGCCCGCTCCAGGCGAGCTCCCCGGCCGCGGGAGGCCTTGGGGCCTACAGCGTGACGTATGCCTACGACCAGCGCGCCAACGGCAAGGGGCATCTGACCACCGTCACGGATCCTTCGGGCTCCACTCTTTCGAACCACGATGCCCGGAGCAGGCTCTGGGAGAAGAAGTCCACCGTTTCAGGGTTTGAATTCACCTTCTCTCGCGCGTTCTCCCCCGCGGGTCGCCTCCGCAGGGTCGAGGTTGGACCCGTTTCCGGCAGCTCTCGCGGCTGAGATCATTGCACAGACCGTAGATTGCAGTCTGATTCCAAATATGTTAGAGGAATTGGAAACGGGTTATCAAAAAGAAGCGAAAAATTGAAAACGAATTGACAAAATACTCCGTTCAGCGTTTTCAATACGGGGGAGCCACCATCTCGATGTGACCCACGATCACAAAACCCGAGTAGTGCATTGAAATATTCTGCCTTCCAGTCGTTTTCGGAGACAAACGGCTTATGAGATCCATGGAGCATGCAGGGAAAGCCGCCGCATTTCTGTTTCTTGGACTCCTGTTTCTTGCGGTTTCTCACGGCTCATCGGCATCGGTGCCCGTTAAGAGGATCTTGCTTCTCTTCCCGTTTGAGAGCAGCGTGCCCGGGTTCATCAGTTACGACAACAGCCTTCGATCAACATTGACAGCCTCGAAGGATTACCAGTTCGAGTTCTACGTCGAATGCATGGATCTGACGAGGTTCACGAGTAAGGACTATCGCGATAAGCTCGTCGGACTGTACCGCGAGAAATACTCCGGCATCGAAATCGACCTCGTTGTTGCCTTGCTGCGACCATCTCTCGATTTCGTGGCGGAACACAGCCCCGAAACGTTTCAGAATGTCCCTGTCATTGTCGTCGAACAGGACCCCAGGCTCCTTGGTGACCTCCCATCGACATCCCTTGCCGCGGTGGTGACCGGCAAGCTGGATATGGAGGGGACGCTGGCTCTCGCGCTCCGCCTGCATCCTGACGCCCGCAAGGTTTTCGTTGTAAGCGGGGTCTCGCGATACGACGAATTGGTTCACGGATTGGCCAGGGAAGGCTTTCGCGGTTTCGAAAACCAGGTTGATCTCCAGTACCTCTCCGGGCTCCCCATGGATGAGCTCATCGATCGAGTTGCGAAGGTTCCCGAGCACTCCCTGGTGTTTTACCTTACTGTCACCCGGGATGGCAGCGGAAAGACCTTTAGGTCCCCCGAGGCTCTTGCCCTCTTGTCCAGGCAGGCGAACGCACCCATTTATAGTATATCCGAAACATACATCGATTACGGGATTGTAGGCGGCCATCTTGTCAGTCAATCCGTCCTGGGAGTCAGGACGGCCCAGGCAGTGCTTCGGACCCTCGGCGGGGAAAGGCCCGGCGACAGGGAGTCTTCCGAGGGAGGTGCGAATCGGTATATTTTTGACGCGCGCGAGCTCAAGCGGTGGGGGGTCGGGGAGGAAAACCTCCCTCAAGGCAGCATTCTGCGCCACAGGGATTTTTCCCTTTGGAGAGAATACCGGTGGCAGATCGTCGGGGTTTTTTTGATTGTCTTCATCCAGGCGTTCCTCATATCCGCCCTCTTCGTAAGTCGTGGGAAGCAGCTCCGGGCTGATCGCGCTCTTCGAAACGCGGAATCGAAGTATCGGACAGTTGCCGACTACACCTATGATTGGGAGGACTGGTCGGCCCCGGATGGGAGCTTGAATTATGTATCCCCCTCCTGCAAGCGCATTACGGGATACAGCCCGCAGGAATTTATCGAAAACCCATCTCTTCGCCATGAGATCATCATCCCGGAAGATCGCCACATCTGGGATCGACACAAAGCGGGCATTGGACCCGAATCGGAGTCGCGGGAAATTCAGTTCCGCATACTCACCCGCGCCGGCGAAACCCGCTGGATAGACCACACTTGCCGGTCGGTAACCGATCAGAATGGTGACTTCCTGGGTATCCGGGCAAGCAACAGGGATGTGACGGAAAGGAGGATGGCCGAAGCCAGGGTTCAGCGACACCGGGACGAGCTTTCCCATATTTCGCGGGTGGCCGCCCTCGGGGAGCTCGCCGGTTCTCTTGCTCACGAGCTCAATCAGCCCCTGGCGGCGATACTCAACTACGCCAACGCCGCACGGCGATTTCTTGCCGCTGCCGAACCCAATTTGAGCAAAGTCAGCGAAGCCCTTCAAGGCATCATCCGGGATGAAAAAAGGGCGGCCCAGGTGATCCGCGAAGTCCGGGCCTTGATTAGAAAGCAGGAACCCCACTACCGTGCACTGAGCATAAACAAAGTCATCCGGAAATCCGTCGATCTCTTTCGAGGCGATTCGATCCTGACGGGGTTGTCTATCGTGACCGAGCTCGCGCCGGGGCTGCCCGCGGTTCGGGGCGACGGGGTTCAACTGCAGCAGGTACTCATAAACCTCACCTTGAATGCTGTTGCCGCCATGAGCGGTGTTCTGCCGGATTCCCCCCGGCTGGTCTTCAGGACCGAGGCCTGGGAAGATCAGGGCGTGAAAGTCTCAATCAGAGATTTTGGCGCGGGCATTGACGAGGATCATAAGGATCGGCTTTTTGAGCCGTTTTACACGACCAGACCCGAAGGGTTGGGAATGGGGCTCGCCATCTGCCGAAACATTATCGATGCTCATGGGGGCACGATGGGGGCCGAGAATAATCCTGACGGAGGAGCAACTTTCTATTTTACTCTACAGGCTGCCGCAAGATGAACCCCACAACCATATTTATCGTTGACGATGACGCTTCACACCGCGATTCCCTGCAGTTTCTGCTGGAGTCTGCGGGGCTGGAGGTCAGGAGTTTTTCCTCGGCCCGTGATTTTCTCGACGGCGCCGACCCTGAAACCCCTGGCTGTCTCCTGCTCGACGTGCTCATGCCCGGAATGAGCGGTTTGGATCTCCAGAATGAATTGCTCAATGCGAAAATCTCTCTCCCGATCATCTTCATCACCGGACACGGTACGATCCCCATGAGCGTTCGTGCCGTCAAATCAGGTGCAGTGGACTTTCTCCAGAAACCTTGCGATGAGCAGGACCTCTTGAGAGCGATTCACCGGGCGATTGAGCAGGACCGGCGGACAAGGCGTGAAAAAGAGAAATTGCGAGAAATACACAAGTTGATCGATTCATTGAGTCCTCGTGAACACGAAGTATTCACCCACCTCGTTTCCGGCATGTTGAATAAACAGGTAGCTTACAGACTCGGAACCACCGAGCGGACCATAAAGGCCCACCGCAGGCGGATCATGGAAAAAATGAAAGCGGATTCCATGGCCGACCTGGTCCGCTATGCCGAGAAGCTGGGCCTCGGAAAACCACAGGACTAGTCCACCTCCCGGACCGAAAAGCCGGCACTATTGTACCAAGGTACAATTGCGCAATTCCCGCCACTCTGGAATTATACCCGCAAGAGACTTCCCAAAAGCGTTTGAAAACCCCTCTCCATCTCGTACCGGTGCCCCCCTGATCGTGTCCAGGGCAGGTGCCCATCAGAATGAAGCAAGGAATGAATCGGGTCTTCGACATGTTGTAAGCGACACTCATTTTGTCCGGGATTGATCGTCATCGGGGTGATTGCTCATGACCTGGAAACAATGCACTGTCTTTGTCGCAGATGACGACAAGTCCGTCCTCGAGTCTCTGGCGCTCCTGCTCGAATCGGCAGGATATCAAAGCAGGGGGTTCGGCTCCGCGGAGGAGTTGCTTGCATCCGGCTCGGTGCAAAACGCCTGCTGCCTCATTCTGGACATCAAACTGCCCGGAATGAGCGGGCTTCAGTTGTTGCAGGTCCTCGCCGCGTCACACACCCCGATTCCGGTGGTCTTCATAACCGGCCACGACTGTCCCGGGATTGAAGCGCAGGCCCTGGGGCTTGGAGCTGTCGCCTATCTCCGGAAGCCGTTCGACGAGCAGATGCTTCTCGATGCGATTCACCCGTACTGCGTGAATTGAGGTCATTTGGTCCAATTCTGCCACACGGCGATTGGAGCTCGGTTTCCGACGGGAGACGCAAGATGAGACCCGACACTTTTATGAAAGTCTTTGCATCTATGGTGTTGTCCATAATGCTCGGTGGCTGCGTTCAGAGCATGCGGAGTCCTGCACTGAAGCATGCCGAAGCCTCCGGCACCACTGAAACCGCTCCGGTTGTGAAGAAGAATCCGGCAGAAGTCGCCGCGTCGCCTTCCGGATACCCGTTCGACTCGGCCGAAGCCAGGCGGAAGGTGAATCAGTACGAGACTGAGCTGCAACGGAACGGAGGACGGAGAGACATCGCACTGGTTGAACTGGCGAGGCTTTGTTTCACGTTGGGGGAACTCGGCGAGAAGAGCGAAAGCGAACTGCACTTCAACAAGGGTCGGTATTATGCGGAGTGTCTCAGCAAGGAGCAGCCGGCACGAGTTGAAGGCCATTACTGGCTGGCGATGAACCTTGCCGGGCTGGCCCGAGCAGGTGGAGCCGGCCGGTCGCTTCGTTTGCTGTCGGTTATCGTCGACGAGCTCAAGGTCGCATTAGGCATCGATGAGACCTACGACAAAGGCGGCCCGCATCGTGTTTTGGGGCGCATCCGTTGCAAGGCGCCAGTCTGGCCGTTGTCGGAAGGCAACATGGACCAGTCGCTCGAACATCTCCGAGCCGCGGTGGTAATCGCTCCGGAAAACAGCACCAACCATCTTTTCCTGGCCGAGACCCTTTATCAGCTGGGAAAAACCGAGGAAGCCGTCCAGGAATTGGAGCGGGTGGTTTCATCCTCCTGCCGGGCCGCCTATTCTGCGGGTGCCCGGGATGATTGCCAGGAGGCGTTGGCCTTGCTCAAGAAGTGCCGGGAGGAGCAAAACTGCGAGCCGGCTGGAAAATCCGTGAATGTAGCCTCTCCGGGGAAAGCACGGTGAAGGACGTGACGTGTGCACTACCGAAGCGCACGAAGGGGATGGCAACGACTTCTGCGACCAAGGGCTTTGCGTGGCTCTCCCCCGCCTGGGGCTTCCATCTTGTGGAGTGGGCGTGGCCGGGGATCGTGCCGGCCGTTGGTCTGTCGGGTCTGGTTGCGCAGGCATGTCAGACCAGCGGGATCGTCGGGTTAGTTCCCCGGGAGTCAAGCCAATCCAGAGGAAGGAGGACATTTCCTCCACCACCCCAACATAGGAGACCCAGATGATATTACGAAAACTTCTCATTGCTGTAATCTGTTTGTTGAGTGCATGTCTGGTCGCAGCCCCCGGATCCGCTGCGCAAGGCCAGGCCGCGGTCCCCTCCGGTTCCCAGGCCGACGGCATGGCCATCCTCATGCGCACGGCAAATTTTCTCGCACAGGCCGGACAGTTCAGTTTCCGACTTAGCGCAGGGTACGATGTGCTCCAGGAAACGGGTCAGAAGATCGAATTCGGCGAGGTCCGCCAGGTTACCCTGGTTCGGCCCGACCGAATGCGAGTGGACACCGAGCGCAGCGACGGGGAAAAAGCGCAGGCGATTTTCAACGGGCAGGAGATCATCGTCTACAGCCCCGGGGACAAGGTGTACGCCACCGCCGGCAAACCCGGCGACCTGGACAGCGCGCTCCGTTACCTTGTCAATGATCTTCAGCTCCGTCTGCCCCTGTCCCTGATGTACGTACGCGACTTCCCCGCGGAACTGGAACGCCGGATGCTTTCCGTCGATGTGGTCGAAAAGGTTGCCGCCATGGACGTCCCGTGCATCCACCTGGCGGGTCGCACCGACACCGTGGATTTTCAGTTCTGGATTCCCACTGAGGGTGACCCGCTGCCGCGTCGCGTCGTCATGACGTACAAGCTTGCGGAGGGGCAGCCACAGTTCTGGGCGAATTTCACCGAATGGAATCTCTCCCCGAATCCACCCCAGGGATTCTTCTCTTTCACCCCTCCGGAAGGGGTTCAGCGAATTGCGTTCCTGGCCGAGCTGGAGGTGGCAAAGCCCGATGTGAAGAAGGTGAAAAAGGGAGGCAAAAAATGAGATACGGCTCATTTCAGAAGATACTGTCCATAGTGACCATCCTTGTATTTGCGATGTTTCTAATCGCCCTTGACGCAGAAGCCCGAGGCGGAGGAGGCCGCGGTGGAGGCGGCCGCGGCGGCGGGGGTCGCAGCATGTCGAGGGGCGGAGGCGGAGGGTTCAACAGGTCCGGGCCCGCCAGCGGCGGCGGCTTTTCATCGAGGTCTTCGATGGGTGGCGGCGGTCGGAGCTATTCCGGTGGCGGGCGGAGCTATTCCGGCGGTGGTCGGAGTTATTCCGGCAGTCGCGGCGGCCAAGGGTATGGCGGGAGTGGCAGGAGCTATTCCGGCGGTCGCGGCGGCCAGTCATACGGCGCTCAGGGCCGGCAGGCCGGCATGGGCGGACAGCGTTCCGAGATGCGCGGCCAGCGCCAGGGGCAGCGTACCGATAGGGCCCAGGGACGCCAGGACACCCGGCAGGGACGCCAGGAGGCGCGCACCCAGAGGTCGGGGGACAGAAGCGATGTCCGTTCGGGTCGGCAGGATTCACGCACCGAACGCCAGGGAACCCGGCAGGAAAATCGTACCGATCGCCAGGGGACCCGCCAGGAACAGCGCACTGATCGGCAGGGCCAGCGCCAGGATGCCGTCGGTGATGCCTATGACCACGGGTACGGACATTATGACGATCACTGGGATGGCGGCTACTGGGGTCCTGGTTACTGGGGGGCTGCAGCCGTCGGTGCCGCCGCGGCTTATGCCGTCGGTACCGCGATCTCCGCTACAGCCTACTCCTCGCTTCCCTGCACGAGCACCACGGTGGTCGTGGGCGGGGTTTCCTATCGTCAGTGCGGCGGCACCTGGTATCAGCCGGCATACTCCGGGGACGGAGTCACCTACGTCGTCGTCAACCCGCCTCCAGGCTACTGAGTGCTGACCGGGTGATTTGGTTCCGATCCATTGAGTTCGGCCATGGGGCTGGGCCTCAGTCCATGGGCCTGCCTGGTTGGAGTCTTGACTGCGTTTTCATGTCGATGGGAGAGAGGGGGTTACGCTTCAATAGCGGTGACCCCTTCGATTGGTGCGCCCGGTAGGTTCCTTCGGCGTGGTTTGCGATGTGGGCAGGAGCCGGGTGCGCCCGTGCTCGGCTTCAGCGTGCCTTTCGCCGCGGGCAATATGTTGCTCGCGATTGGGGGTGCGGTTCTTGTCGTTCTCATGACCTGAATCAGGCTTCATCACATACCCGGGACAGATTCGGACACAGGGCACACGCGCCAAACAACCGGCACGGGATGTCCTCCGGTTTGCCAATGCCGGATGCGGGCCCCAGGTAATCCTGGCTCCCGTCCTGTAGGCCGCCACAGGGTTTTCAAGGTGGGGATACAACTCTTCACACACAGCCACAAAGAGGTGTTCGCATGGGAAATCGAACAAAAAGATTGTGCATTCTCCTCGCATTGTCTCTCTGGTGCCTGGCGGCATCACAAAGCACGGTTTCACAGGTTCTGGCCGCTGAAGAAGGCACCTTTACCGGCACCTGGGTTGCCAATGGCTCCAAGGAAGTGCTCGCTTTCGGGAACGGGAGGGAAGCAGCGCTTTTCAAGCTTTCCGGTCACGTAAGGTTGATCAAAAAAATCGGGAAGGAAAGCGATTTCTGGGCCGAATGCATCGGCCTTGCAGACTCGGAAACGGGCAGTGACATGCGTTGCGTATGGCGGAGTCTGGATGGGGAAGAAATCCACCTGATCCTCAAAGGGACGCGGATGGAACAGGGAAGCAGCATCACCGGAACCATTATTGGCGGCACCGGTCCTGCCAAAGGCATAACCGGCACCATCCGTTTTACCTGGTCCATGATGTCGTTCAAGCAGGCGACGAGCGAGGCCGGAATAGGCGGCTTTGCAAAGGATCTGAGCGGCACCTACAAGCTCCCTTGACACCGAGCTGTCAGTCAACCGCATTCGTTAAGGAGAGAGGACATGTGGATCGTTGAGCTGCTGGTTGTTCTTTTTTTCATCTGGCTCGGAGCGAGGCTCGGCAGCATCGGGATAGGATATGCCGGTGGTTTCGGAGTCCTTGTTCTGAGTCTTGGGTTCGGTTTGAAACCGGGCGACATTCCGTTCGACGTCATCCTTATCATCATGGGGGTGATAGCGGCCATCGCAGCAATGCAGGAGGCGGGGGGCCTGGAATACCTGGTGCAGGTCGCCGCAAGAGTCCTCAAGAAAAATCCTAAATATATTACGTTCCTGGCGCCGGCCGTGACCTATTTCATGACCCTGTTTGCCGGCACCGGCCATACCGCCTTTCTGGCCCTGCCCGTTATTGCGGAGGTTGCCAAAAAGGAGGGGATACGCCCCTCGCGGCCGTTGGCCATCGGAACGGTTGCATCGCAGATCGCCATCACAGCCTCCCCCATATCCGCGGCGGTTGTCTTCGTTGCATCCGCGCTGGAACCGGTCGGGGTCGATTATGTCAAGCTCCTGCTCATCACCATCCCCAGCACCTTCATCGCGTGCATGCTTGGGGCAATCATCACCAATTTCATGGGAAAGGAACTCAAGGATGATCCCGTATATCAGGACCGCCTCGCCAAAGGGCTCGTCAAGGATCCCTCCGAATCCGTCGAAGAAAAGGTTCTTCCCCCCGGGGCGAAACTTTCAGTCCTCATTTTCGGTCTCGCCATCGTCTGCGTGGTCTTTTACGCCACGGCCATCAGCCCGACCGTGGGCCTGATCAAGAAGCCCATTCTGGCCCGGGACCATGCCATCATCTCGTTCATGCTTGCCGCCGCCTCGCTCATTGCCTTGCTGTGCAAGGTCAAGACGAACAACATCGTGAACGCGGCCACGTTCAAATCCGGCATGAGTGCCTGCATTTGCGTCCTGGGCGTCGCCTGGCTCGGGACCACGTTCGTCTCGGCGCACCTCAAGGAAATCAACATCCTCGCGGGAGACCTTCTGGCATCCAAGCCGTGGATGCTTGCCGTCGTCCTGTTCTTTGCGGCCATGCTCCTTTATTCTCAGGCGGCCACCGCCAAAGCCCTGATGCCCGTTGCCCTGGCGCTCGGAGTGAGTCCGGTGGCGGCCGTGGCGGCGTTTCCTTCCGTGAGCGCTCTTTTTGTCCTCCCCACCTACCCCACGCTGCTGGCGGCGGTCGAATTCGACGATACCGGTTCGACCCGGATCGGGAAATACGTCTTCGATCACCCGTTCCTGATCCCCGGCGTGCTGACCATCACCTTTGCGATTGTTCTCGGTTATGTCTTCGGGCGCCTCATTCTCTGACATCCCAGCCCTCGATCGTGAGGGATGAACATAGGAACATAAGACTTGTCGAACAATCGGTAAGAAATCGATGTCTTTTGGTGATGAACAACGCGGAACGTGAGCGGAACTCGCGAGCTAAACCTTAAGGAGGAGACCATGGGATACAGGATAGAAAAGGATTTCCTGGGTGAGAAACAGATTCCGGACGACGTGTATTATGGCGTCCAGACGCTGCGGGGCAAGGAGAACTTCCTCATCACCAACATGCCGGTGTCCAAGGAGCCGAACTTCGTCAAGGCGTTCGGCTACGTGAAGAAGGCCGCCGCCATGGCGAACCGCGACCTCGGCGTGCTCGACCCCAAGATTGCCGAAGCGATCATTAGCGCGTGCGACCGAATCATCGCGGGCGAGATGCTCGACCAGTTCGTGACCGACTTCATCCAGGGCGGTGCGGGCACCTCGGTCAACATGAACGCCAACGAGGTGATTGCGAACCTCGCGCTGGAGAGCCTCGGGCATAAAAAGGGCGAGTACCAGTACGTCAATCCCAACGATCATGTGAACTTCGGGCAGTCAACGAACGACGTATATCCGACAGCCTTCCACCTCGGATTGATCCTGCGGCTGGAAAGCTACATGGAGTCGCTGGGCCGGCTCCGGGACGCTTTTTTCGCCAAGGCCAAGGAGTTCGAAAATGTTCTCAAGATGGGGCGAACCCACCTCCAGGACGCGGTCCCCATGTCACTTGGCCAGGAGTTCCACGGCTGGGGCACGACGGTCGGCGAGGAGGTGCATCGGATCGCCGAGGTCCGGCAGATGCTGCAAGGCGTCAACCTCGGCGCGACCGCGATCGGCACGACCGTTACTGCGGCACCCGGTTACCCCGAACTCGCGGTGAAATACCTCTCCGAGCTAACCGGCATAGAATTCACCCTGGCAGAAGATCTTATCGAGGCGACATCGGATACGGGCGACTACGTGCTGCTCTCCGGCGTGATCAAGCACACCTCGGTCAAGCTCACCAAGATCTGCAACGACATTCGCATGCTCGCCTCGGGCCCGCGCTGCGGATTCGGCGAAATCAACCTCCCACAGCTGCAGCCCGGTTCGTCGATCATGCCGGGCAAGGTCAACCCGGTCATCCCGGAGGTGGTGAACCAGACGGGGTTCCTGGTGATCGGACTCGATCTCACGGTTTCGCTGGCGGCCTCCGCGGGACAACTGCAGCTCAATGTGATGGAGCCCGTGATCACCTTCGCTCTCTTCGCCTCGATCATGACGATGCAGCGCGCGGTCGAAAGCCTTCGGGTAAACTGCATCGAGGGCATCACGGCCAATGCGGACCGGACGCGCGACATGGTGCTCAACTCGCTTGGCATCGTGACCGTGCTGAAACCCTCTCTCGGCTACAAGCAATGCGCGGAGATCGCACGTGAGGGCTTCCTGACCGAGAAATCGCTGCACGAGATCGTAGTCAATGAGCGCAAGCTGCTGACGCAGGAAAAATGGGACGAGGTCTTTTCATTCGATAATCTCATCAGCCCGAAGTTCGAACAGTAGGAAGTCCCGCGGAAACCGCCCCCAACAAAGAGAAACGGGGCGGATCGGAGTGCAATTGCCTCGATCCGCCTCGGAATGTTCCCCGTGCAAATGGAAGCACGATCAAGGGAAAGAACATGAGAAGACCCGTGAAAGGAGAAGGCGGATGATGAAGAAACACAAAGTGGTTCTAACCGTTTTTCTGATTGCAGCCGTTGTGCTGGCTGCCGCCCCTGTGCCCGCTCAGGAAAAAGCGGCGGATAACATGCAGATCGTCCTCGAAAAGGCCCGCGCCGACAAGAAACTCCTGGTTGCAGGGAACATGCAGCTCACAGAGGCCGAAGGGAAAGTCTTCTGGCCGGTCTATGAACGATATCAGGATGAGCTGTTTCTTCTTCGCGCACGAACTCTCAAATTGCTTGACGATTATGCGGATTCCTACGAAAAGCTGACCAACGAAATGGCCAAAAAGCTGCTCGACGAGTATATGACCATTGAGACTTTGCGGCTGAAGCTCCACCAGGCCTACTTGCCCAAGTTCCGAAAGGCTCTGCCCGACAAAAAGGTCGCCCGATATTACCAGATAGAGAACAAGGTCCAGGCTGCTCTAATGTATGAATTTGCCCGCAAAATACCGCTGGCAAAAACGGATGGCTAACTCATATGTCCGAGGGCGCGGGAGTGAATGGCGGGACCATTGCCGTCCACTGTCTTCGGAGCTCTTCATGGATTGTCCACGGGCCTTGCAAAACCAGACTGACAGAGAATGAGGGAGCGAGTATGAGATATTTTCATTTGATGTTGGCACTCTTGACCTTCCTGTTTGTGGGAAGTGCACTCATTACCCCGAATTCGGCTTCGGGAGCATCCGCGGCAGAAATCAACCGCGATGTGGGAAAGGCACTGCAGCAGCTGTATGCGCAATCACCTTCAGCCGCGGCGCTGGGCAAAAAAGCCAGAGCCATCCTTGTCTTTCCGAGCATTGTCAAGGGAGGTTTCATCGTGGGAGGCCAATATGGCGAGGGTGCTCTTTTGATGAACAGGAAAATCGTCGGCTACTACAACACCGTTCAGGCTTCTTACGGACTGCAGGCGGGGGTGCAGAAGTATGGGTACGCACTGTTCCTCATGACTGACTCTGCGCTCAATTGGGTCAACAGAAGCAATGGGTGGGAGTTTGGTACCGGCCCCAGCATTGTTATCGTGGATGTCGGGAAAGCCGGATCGATGACTACCACGACGCTTCAGTCGGATGTCTACGCCTTCTTCTTCAGTCAAAGGGGACTGATGGGCGGCCTGGGCCTGCAGGGTACGAAAGTCACCAGGATCAGCAAGTAGCTGGAGGCAGCGAGAGGGGGGGTCTGGGGGGCACTCATCGGCGTGATCTTTTTGAATCCGCTCCTGGGAATGGCCGCCGGCGCCACGGCCGGCACGGTCGGAGGGGCCCTCGCCGACGTCGGAATAAACGGTAAGTTTATGAAGGAACTTGCTGCTCAGTTGCATCCAAACTCCTCTGCTCTCTTCGTTCTTGCAAGGAAAGCAACGCCGGATAAGGTCCTTGACGAGATAAAGGGAACCGGGGGCAAGATTCTTCAAACCTCCCTGTCGCACGAAAATGAGGCCAAACTTGCGGCAGTCCTGGCAGACAATCAATGAGTGAGGACGAGATTTCCCTCCTGTTGCGGGCGGTTGATTGCAGATTTGGTTTGGCGAACCGGCAGACTGGGTGTTGCACGAGGCTTGGGGCCGGTGCGCCGACATTTCACGGGAGAAAAGAGCGATCACATGACCCCGGAAGACTTCATACGGATTTACCTAGAAAATAGATTCCCGGGTGAGTCTGTTTTCATGCTTCGCGGGTGTCGCAGGGGGCATGGATAATTGCGTTCCAAATGATACTCTCAAAGCGTGGGGGACGTATCCCCCACACCCCCTCGCCGCTTCGCGGCTCCGTGTGGCGCTGCGGCGGCGGCCTTCGGCCAGTCGCCGACAGCGCCGAGCCCTCGGCCTCACGCGCTTGCGCGTGTGGCCGAAACTTGGGGGGTGCGGCGGAATCATTCCCCCGCTCTTTTGTGCTTGAAAGATCCATCTTGAACGCAACTTCGTATCAGTCTGCTCCGGCACGGTTTCGATGGGGAAGTCCACGCAATGAACGGTCCCGTTTTGCGGGACAAAGTCACACCGACGAAAGAGAATTGTCCATGAGCGGAACGCAACAGAAACGATACTCGGCGGAATTCCGGGCCAGGGTTGCCCCTGAGGCCATTCAGGGAGAATGAACCGCGGCTGAACCGGCGACCACATATAGCCTCCATCCCATCATGACCGCAGGTTATTGGAATTATCCGGCCGGCCGGACGATCGGCCCGAATGGGGGTATGATCGACAATCTGCGTGGAAGACATGGTGGTTGGACTACTGGAGATACCAATGAACATACCCTCCCAGTCTGATTACGAGTTCGAGCAGCGGGTGGCCTCCCGCTTTATGGATATCCTGATCCGTGCCGGCCTGATCCTCGTCCTGGCCATGCTTTGCTACCAAGTGCTCTCCCCGTTCCTGACGCTGATGGTCTGGGCGCTCATTCTGGCCGTTACGATCTTTCCCCTCCACCAATTCCTGGCGGGCAGGATCGGGGGCAGGCAAGGACTTGCCGCAGCCCTGCTGGTCATCGTCGGCCTCATGCTGATCGTTGTGCCGACGGCGATGCTGATGAGTTCACTTGGCGATTCGGTGCATCAGCTGGTCAACGACGTGCAGAACAACTCGCTGAAGATTCCGGCACCGCGTCCCGGCGTGGAGGGATGGCCGGTCGTCGGCAAGAAGGTCCACGACATCTGGTCCAGGGCATATGCCGACCTGCCGGCACTGGTGCAGAGCATGCAGCCGAAGATTGGAGAACTGGCGAAGACAGCACTGGGCTTCGTCGCCGGCATCGCCGGTGGATTGTTGCAGTTCATAGCCTCGTTCATCGTCGCCGGCATCATCATGGCCTTCGGGCAGTCGGGCGGTCGCGGCAGCCTGGCGATCTTCGAGCGCATCGTCGGCAGAGAGCGAGGCGGCGAATTTGCGAGACTGTCCACGTCGACCATTCGTGCCGTCTCCCAGGGGGTCATCGGTGTGGCCTTCATTCAGGCCATCATCGTCGGCCTGGCTCTGCTGGTCTCCGGGGTCCCGTGGGCGGGTGCGCTTGCGTTGATCGTGCTGGTTCTCGGTATCGCCCAGATTCCGGCGTTGATCGTGACCCTGCCCGCAATCGTGTACATCTGGATGAGCGGTCATTACGGCAACGCGGCAGCGGTTGCTTACACGGTGGTGTTGATCCTCTCGGGAATGACGGACAACGTGCTGAAGCCGCTGATGCTGGGAAGGGGGGTCGATGCTCCGATGCCGGTGATCCTGCTCGGCGCGCTGGGCGGCATGGGGACCGCCGGGATCCTGGGGATGTTCGTCGGCGCCACCTTGCTGACGCTGGGCTACCAGGTCTTTATGGGTTGGGTGGCGGCCAACCCGGATGCCGGGCAGGCGCAGGCGGAAAGCGAGTCGCAGCAGGCGGGCTAAGCCGCCGGCCATCGTTCTGGAGCAACGCGCGGATGACGGCGCTGATTCTTCAGGAGTCGGCGATCGCCGGGATTACGGGGTCAAACCTACACTTTTCACTTTTCGGAAAGACACCCAAATCGACCATCAACGGTGCCGTCGGGGTTGACGGTCGGCTCTGCGGATGGTGCAATTGTTAGCTGCCCCGGGAAAAATCGATATTCTCTCCGCTGTGCCTCTCATCAAAGCCGCTCCGCCAAGAGGCTGCTTTTCGTGAGTTGCGTGAGCGACAGCCAAGTGGACGTGACGGACCCCTACAATTGGGTGCGCTCCTGCACCATCGCAACGGTTGCCGGCAGGGCGTTCTTCGCCGGACCCGATCAGGTGCGGGCAGGGGGGATCAGCCCGAATTCCTCCCGCAGCAACTCCCCGGCCCGGCGCAATGAGCTTGTGCGGGCGAGCTGCCGCAGCAGGCCGTGTCACCGGCTCCGGGAAGCCCGTGCCTGGGCGCTCCGGACAAGGACGACGGCGCGGAGAGGAGTTTCTTCAGCTTGACGCTTCCGCATTCGCTGCAGGCCGGCGATGCGTTGGAGGAAGTGACCAGCACTTCGCTCGTCTTCCCACATTCCAGGCACAGAAAGTCAAAAAGAGGCATGGTGATGTCCTTTGCTGTCAATCGGATTTCCGGGCGTACTCATCGAGTGCCTTCTTCAGGGTCTTCACGGCAAGCTGGATGCAGTGGTGCTTTTGTGCCGGGATTTCTTCCAGAAGGCGAAAGATGTCCCCGTCATTGAGGGAGCGGGCCTCTTCGATGGTCTTTCCCTTGATCAGCTCCACGGCGGCCATGGCGGAAGCAACCGCGCCGGGGCACCCAAGAACCTGGTACTTCAAGTCCCGGATCACGCCGTCCTGGACCTTCAGGCAAACGCTCATGGTGTCGCCGCACGTGCCCGTCATTTCACTCACGTGATCCGCGTCCGGTATCGTACCCATATGGGGCTTCTCGATGAAGAGACGGATGGCCTTCCGGGAGTATCCGGATTCGGCCAGCATCTTCTGGAGATGCTCCACATCGGCCTGTGATGTACCTGGTCTCTGATTGTCCACAAGTTGTCTCCCGCTTGAGTGTCCAGCGCCGAAATGATTTTCCCGGGGCCGATGGATTTCGAACGTCGGGAAAAGCGTCATATGAATTAACGAATAATTGCCGTTGCGTCAACTACCTGTTGAAAAACACACGGCATTTGTCGCATTCACCAACCGGAACGGCACGAAGCCGGGAATGTCGGGACCGGGGGGAAACCCGTCAAACCTGCCCTGTTCAAAAACCGGCATGACCCGTGAATTCACAATCAACCATGAAAACGTGCGAGCGCGAGGCATCTTCATCCTCCCGACGCACGGAGCATCCCGTAGGCCGGAAGCCGGTCCGGCGGCATCTCGACGATGCCGTACCGCTCTCCGCCCTCGGCAGACTCCGAGGCGAAAAAACGCGCGTTCGGGAAAGAAGGTGGGAACGGCTCGGCCGCTGGACGACCAACGGACGAAAGGCCCGTGCGCGACCCGCGCCGCGGATTTGCCCCTGCGTCTTCCCGCCCCTGAGGGGCGGGGGAATGCATTCGTCGCAGACCGCTCCAGCAGGGGATCAGGCGAAGTTCCGCTTCACGGCGTCGAGCAGGGTGGTCATGGTCGTACTGATTTCCCCGAGGTAATGTTCCTGCGAGACGATTTCATGTTTCCGCTGGATGTAAGGCGCGGGGGCCAGCTCATCGCCACAGTTGTCGATCAGCAGGCGGATGCTCTCGGCGGATGATTCCAGGTGAAACTGGAGCCCGACGACCCGCCCGCCGTTGGCTTCGAAGGCTTGAACGGCGCACGCGTCGCTCCGGGCGGTCCGGGTTGCGCCGGGGGCGAGGTGAAAGGTGTCTCCGTGCCAGTGGAACGCCGTGAACCGGGGCGGCAATGCGCTGAAGACCACCGACTCCGCGGCTTCCGGCGTCAACGACACCGGAAACCAGCCGATCTCCTTTTCGCCGTTCCGATAAACCTTACCGCCGAGCACATCCGAAATGAGCTGCGCCCCGAGGCAGATGCCCAGCACGATTTTGTTCTTTTCAATCGCCTCGGCAATGAATTTCTTTTCCTCCACCAGCCACGGATATCGATCTTCTTCATAAATGTTCATGGGGCCTCCCATGACCACCAGCCAGTCGATATCGGCGACGCGGGGCAGGGCCGCATCGGCGTAAAGCCCCGTGCACGATATGGAAAACCCCGCCTTCACGGCCCATTTTTCGAGATTGGCGAGCCCTTCGAAGGGAACATGCTGAAGGGTGTGCAGTTTCATCGATCGCTCCTCCACGAAAATTGAAAGGTGTCGCAGGCATCGAACCGGAAGCGCCCGGCATGCCGCTTCCTCGCCGTGAGAACCGGGAACCGGAAAGCCTTCAGAAGCCGGGATGCGCTCATCATGTGCCTGCGGTCCGCCGGGTCAGGCCTGCCGGCGTCGCCTCCGCGCGGGTATGCCGCACGTCGTCCTCCTGCACGGCCCGACGGGCCGGTCCGTTTCTCTTTCCACACGACAGCGTTCCCCGGCACAACCTGTCTTCATCGTTCGGGGGCATCCGTCTCCGACAGCGGTTTCTGACGGTGCAATCTTCATACCGGCCGCTGCCGATCCTTTCGCCTTGTTCCGATGGTCACCGGTCCCAGTCATGACGCCTCATACGAAGTTGCGTGCAAGATGGATTTTTCAAGCACAAAAGAGCGGGGGAATGATTCCCCCGCACCCCCCAAGTTTCGGCCACACGCGCAAGCGCGTGAGGCCGAGTGCTCGGCGCTGTCGGCGACTGGCCGAAGGCCGCCGCCGCAGCGCCACACGGAGCCGCGAAGCGGCGAGGGGGTGTGGGGGATACGTCCCCCACGCTTTGAGAGTATCATTTGGAACGCAAATCCGTATCAGTCGATCACGTCCCCGATGCTTCGCCAGCGCACACTGTGGCGCTCCGAATCCCACGCCCAGTACTTGATGAAGGCCAGGCCTTTGATCCGGTCTTTTCTCACGAACCCCCAGAACCGGCTGTCATAGGAATTGTCCCTGTTGTCGCCCAGGACGAAGTAGGAGTTCGGCGGAACGACGATGGGGTCCGTATTGTCCCGGGGCGATGCGAGCTTCGGTACGATTTCGCGTCCCTTGTGGATCGCGTGGGGATTCTCGTAGAGTTGGCCGTTGATGTAGACCTGACGGTCGGCAATCCGGATCCGGTCGCCCGGCAACCCGATGATCCTCTTGATGTAGTCCTTGCTCGGGTCCAGGGGGTATTCGAAAACGACGACATCCCCGCGGGCCGGTTCGCGCCATTCGAGGATTCGCAGGTCGGTGAAGGGGATTTTCGTGCCGTAGATGAACTTGTTGACGAGGATGTGGTCGTTTATGGCCAGGGTGTCTTCCATGGACCCCGAGGGAATCTCGTAGGCCTGCACGATGAAGGTCCTGATCAGCAGGGCGAGAACGACGCCCAGGAGGATCGAACGGGTGTATTCCCAGATGACCGCCTGCCTGGGGCGGGGTTTCCGGTCCGTGGGAATGGGGGTCTTGGTCATGGTGTGGTCCTTCTTCCATTATCGGTGCGGTCCGGCGCATCGCACAGCCGCGGGCCGCCGTCACGCCTTCGAGCGCCGCGGGGCCGACGCGATCCAGGGTTCAAAGGCAGGTGGCGGGGAGGGACAGAACTCCAAAAAGGGCACCACAGTGAACCATCAAGTACCGGAACGGCCTGGACGCATACAGTCGCTCCCGCAACGGCCGCCTGCATTCGGCGAGCCCCGCCTCGCAGGCGAACACGCGCTTCATCACGTTGGACACGAATTCGTTCGAAGGTTCAAACTCCGTCATGGTTCTTGCCTCCCGCCTGGTGCTGCACGCAGACCCTTACCTTTTCCCTGGCTCTGAAGAGCCTCGATTTCACCGTTCCCGGCGACACCCCGCACGCTTCGGCGATCTCCGCCAGGGAACCGCCGTTGAGCCACATGAAAATCGGCTTGCGCAACGGTTCCGAAATTTTCGCCAGGGAATCCCGGAGCGCGCTTCGCCTCTCATGTTCCAGGAGCAGGTGCTCCGCCGTCCGCAGGTCCACTCCGAGATCGGCGGCATCCACCGCGTCGATATGAACGCAATGCTCTCCCGTTCTCTTCCGCAACTCGTTCACGCAACGGTTGCGCGCCGCGATGAAAAGCCAGGCAGAAAAGGGAGTTCCTCGTGTTTCATCAAAGTTCCTCAAGGATTTGTACACGTCCAGAAAGACTTCCTGGCCGATGTCTTCCACGATCTTCCCGTCCCGGACCATGCGGTGGATAAAGGTCAGAAGCCTTCCCTGGTACTTTTGCACCAGCACGGCAAACGCTCCGGTATCCCCGTTCTTTATCCTGGCTATGACCGCGCGGTCTTCTTCCATTCCCTCTCCTCGGAACGCCGATTCTTTTTCTCTCTAATACGGAGAGGAAAAGAAAAGGTTCCAAGTATTTTTTGAAGGACGCCTTTCATCGGGGTTCCTCGAGGGTCTTGCGCATCAGGATTTCGACGTGCCCGGCGATCACCAGGTCGCGAATGGGAACGATCTCCTCGAAACCCAGCCCGGCGTAGAAACGTTGCGCGGGCTCGTTGAAGGCCGACACCAACGTCCAAATGTTGGCCGACACGGGTTTTGCCTGCCGTTCCATCCAGCGGACGATGTCGCGGCCGACCCCTTGCCCCTGGTACGGCCGGTCGAGGGCGATGAGCTCCAGGTACGGGCCGAACAACCAGGGATGGCGCACGCAGACCACTCCCCCGGGCGCTCCGTCGAAGCGCGCGGTGAACCGCCACAGGCCGGGGTCGCGTCGCAGAAAGTAGCGCTGAATCCCGTCCAGCGTGGAATGAAGGGTGAGCCAGGGTTCGTTGCTCAGAAGAATTTTGGCAAGCGGACGCGCGTCGGCCTCCTCCAGGCGTTCGAGCAGGCAGGCGCCCAAGGCGAACGAACGCCCAGCAAACGGTGATTCAGTGGTCGGCATGCTTCCCGACTCCCGTGATCTTGTCGTATTTTCGGTTGTCGCCCGGCCGTTCTTCATAGCAGTCGGGCGAAGTCTCCGCCGTGCCGCTCGCCAGCAGCTCGCTGACGGTGACGAAATCGTACCCCATTTCCCGGAGCCTGGGAACGAACAAAGGAAGAGCCGCCGCCGTGCCGTGGCCGCGCCTGTTGGCGTGGCAGACAATGATGGAACCGGGCTTGACGCGCGAAAGGACGATTCGTGCAATCCCGCCCGCCGTCTGGCTCGTGGATGCATCCCCCGTGACCACGTCCCATTGAATCGCCGCCAGGCCGCGGGACGCGAGAAAGCCGAGCGCCTCGGCATTGCAGGTGCCGTAGGGAAAGCGAAAGAGGACCGGCTCCCGGGGAATATCGTCCATTGCCCGGGCACCCGCCCGCCGCGCGCATTCCCTCGATTCGAGAAGGCCGCGCAGCAACCGGTATTGATCCTGGGTGCGCAGCACCTGCTCTTCCATTCGGCTTCGGCCGAGCTCCCGGAAGTTGGCATGAGTCCACGAGTGGTTGCCGATTTCAAACAACGGGTCGGCCATCAGCTGCAGGGTCTGCTCAGGGTGGGTCTGCATCCACTTGCCGCCGGCGAAAAAGGTCGCCCTGACCCGATTGGCCCGCAGCCAGTTGACGATCCCGGCGTCATATCCGCTGACTCCTCCGGCCGTCTCGCAAAGATCGAAGGTGAGCGCAACGGGTTTCCCGCTTCCGACGGGCCTGACCCGGCGAATGGAGTTGCGAAGCGATTGGGGCAGGGGAGGGCGCGCGATGCGGAAGTCGACCGCGGTGCGAAGGTTTTCCGGAACTGCCGTCGGACCCCGCCGCTCGAGTCGCGGTGCGTCGGCTTCCAGTTCCTCTCCGGACCAGCACGCATCGAGAATCGCACGGGAGCCGAACGCCAGGGGCTCCCGGGGTGACTGCGGATGCGCCGGGTGCTCGTCACCGCTCGCGGAGCCGCCTGAGCCGCCCGCTTTCTTCCCGTTCTCCGGAGACGGCACTCCCGGGGGATTATCGTTGTGCGAGAATCCGTGCAACACGATTGCCTCGCTCCTGCCCTCCGCAGGCAGCTTCAACGGGTGGTCGCCGTCCTTTTCCGGAGGCGCGCCGGCCTGCGCGAGCCATGCATCGATGCCGGGAAAGGGGACGGACCCGCCGAGGCCCGGGAAAAGAAGGGCAAAAGTCAGAACCGCTCCCGCCGTCCATCTGTGCAGTGGGCCTGCCCGGCGTCGACCGCCGCAATCGATCATCGCAAAACCTTTGGGATGCGGCTAGGCCTCGGGGGCACCGTTTTCAACCCATTTCTCAAGGACACGGACCTCATCGGCGGAAAGCCATGGCGGGCCGTTCTTGGGCATGCGGGGCGTGCTCGCGCCCTTGACCCGCCTGATGATCTCGCTCCCGGCCGGATCGCCGGGCAGAACCATCGCACCGTTTCTACCGCCCTGCATCACATCCATGTAAGTCTCCATGCGAAACTTGTCAGGCGCTCTAGCGCCGCTGTGGCAACTGGTGCAGTGTTTTTGGAAAATCTTGGCCACGTCGGCGTAAACGGGGGACGCCGCGTCGGTCCGGGGCTGAGTGCCGGTCAGAACCAGAAGGAGAACGGCCGACCCGAGCAAAACGATTCTGACGAATACTGGCATGGTTGAATCCTCTTCGGACGAGGTTAATGGCCCGTGCCGGTCTGAAAAGCCGGCGCCGCTTCGGGTTCCATTGTAATCACGGTCGACTGAGAGCGCACGCGGCAGCCGCAACCGGCGGATGGCGGTTTTTGTGCCTTGGCACGGCCGAAGGGGTGTGCGCAACGCCGGAGCCGGAGGAAGGCGCGGGGCCTTTTTGTCACGTATTCCGAAAAGGGTTGCCGCTGTGAAGGCAGACGGACGTGAAACGAAAAACGGGCGGGGATATGACCCCGCCCACCCGAAAAGTCACTCGAACCGCCCCTTCCGGAGAACCGCGAGCCGTCCGGCCTCCCGGGGAAAACAGACTTGGCCGTGCACCCTTTGTCGAACCTGCGTGACCAGGCTGCCCGACTTCCTGGGACCTGATTAGAGTAGACCACGACACAGCCGGTGATACTTACCGCTGCTTCCTTCCGGACCTGACGGGGTTCGTATTCGTCTGTTGCGAGGTGTCCAATCGGCACCAGAAATGATAACAGCCGGCCAGGCACGAGCCCTTCAAAGGGGATTCAACCCCGCTGAGCGGATTTCGGGCCACAGGGCACCGCTAACTCCCCGTCTAGCACGACCAAGAGGACTATCTGGAACCGCATGGGACTTGTAACACTATTCGCGCCAAAATGCAACGGGCTGCCGCGGAACCGGGGTCAGTTCCCGAGCGGGCCGCGATCGAGGAGCATGCAGCGACCCGGTTCGGCGCCGAGCAACTCCCGGAGAGTCGTGATGCGGGAGTCCCTGGTGAGGTGCCACCAGCCCCCGAGGTAGAGAGGCCTTGCAGGCCGGCGGGCATAGAGCGCGGCGACGATCTTCCTGGCCATGCGGCATTCCCTTTCCTGCCAGAGGTCGACATCGGAGGCGGACACCGTGATGCCCGGCACCGGCGGCTGATTGGTCGCGATGCAGCGCTGCGCCGTGCGATACACCCGGTCGATGGAATCGAGCGTGGAAGGCAGGCAGAGGAGACCCCGGAGGTTCTCGGCGGAAATCATTTCCGGCCAGGATTCGATCCATTTCCGGCTGAAGCCCGAATAGTCCACGAGGACGAGACTCGCGCCGGTCCCGGCGGCGTGAGCCGAGGCCGCGCGATATTCAAAAGGCAGGGCGATCTGGCGGCGGATGGCGGTGACCATGGTGTGCTTTCTGGCCTGGCGGGGATCCATGCCGCTGACCGCGACGGCACGGGCCAGGTTTGTCTCGAGCTTGCGCTGGAAGGACACCTGAAAACGTTTGCGAAACATCCAGGCGTAGGGACTCAGCTCCAGGAGAATGATGTCGGGCCGAAAATCACCGAGGAAAGCCCTGAGCCGGGTGTATCCCTTCGCGTCATGGTGGACCGTGCCCATGAGGCGGAGTCTCGATAGAACGGGTGATGTCGAAAGTGGGGAATTCACGTTCGGACGCTCCCCGGAGTTCAGGTTACGTTCCGTTGGCGGATTCGCTTCGGCAGGATTCCAGCAGAACCGTGAGGTCCTTCAGGTGATCGATGTAGTAATGTGCCTTCAGGCGACGGTTCTTGTAGGCGACGAAGAAAACTCCGGTGTTGGCGGCGAACTCTTCGTCGACGGTGGAATCCCCTACGTACACGATTTCTTCGGCGCCGACCCGGAAGAATGCACGAATTCGGTCCATCTCCCCGGGGTGGGGTTTCGGGTGATCGACGTCGGATGCGGAAACGACAAGATCGAAATACTTGCGCAGTCCGTAGCGGGCCAGAAGCTCGAGGGTGGAAACCGTACGGTTCGTGGCCAGGGCCGTTAGAAAATGCGACTTGGCGAACCGGAGCGCGTTCTCGATGCCGGGCTCCATGCGCAGATAGGTGTCGAACGGAGTGAAATCGATCTTTTTGAAGTACTGGTACGCCTCGTCGAACAACGGTCCGTCCTCGAGAAGGTACATCAGCGATTCGCGAACCGGGTGCATGTGGATGAATTCGACCTGGTCGGGACGCACCGGGGGCCGGCCCACCTGTTCCAGGATGTGGCTGTAGAAGTGAATATTCGCTTCCCTGGAATCGAAGAGCACACCGTCGCAATCGAAGGCGACCACCTTTGGTGGGGCCGGGAAAACCACATCCGTCCGCTGTCGTTTCACCATTTCCATCTTGCCGATCCGTTGCGCAATGCGCGAATTCATGGGGAGGTTCGCCGCGTCGTCGAGAGCAGAAGCCTTTACATGGTCTTACTTATAGAATAGAGTACCGACTGTCAATGACTCATGGAGTTTTTCCCCGTGGAGCGCCCCGGGGGACGGCCTCACGCCGGATTGCCTCACGTCTTCAGGGACACTGCACGTCGAGCGAAGCGGGTCGGCCGGACCTCGGGAGGTGCGGCAGTCCTCGCCGCTGCTTGAAATGACAACCGGTTGTTCGCAGCTCGGCCTCAGTCCCGCTCGGGCGCGGACCGCTTTTTCCTCAGAGTGGAAACAAGCCATGGATTTTCAATTCGACTACCTTGTAATCGGCAGCGGCATCGCCGGGCTGACTTTTGCGCTCAAGGCGTCCAGGAACGGCAGTGTGGCGATCGTAACGAAAAAGGACAAGCTGGAGACGAGCACAAATTACGCCCAGGGCGGGATCGCGTCCGTGGTGGGGCCCGACGATTCCTTCCAGCTGCACATCCAGGATACCCTGAATGCCGGCGACGGTCTATGCCACCAGGACGCCGTGGATCTGGTCGTCAGGACGGGACCGGACCGCATCCGGGAACTGGTTGAGCTGGGCGTGCCCTTCAATGCGAGCGTCTCGAGCTCGGGCCAGTTCGACCTCGGGCGCGAAGGAGGACACAGCCGCAACCGTATCCTGCACGCTCACGACATGACCGGTCAGGCCGTGGAGAAAGTGCTCATCGGCGCGGCGGAGGCCAATCCGAACATCTCCATATTCGAAAATCACCTGGTGCTGGACCTCCTGGTGCAGCACCAGTCGATCAAGGCGGGATCCGTCACCCTGCAGCAGCAGGATATCTGTCGCGGCGCTTACGTGCTGGACACGGCCGCGCAGGAGATACACGTCTTCCGGGCCCACGCCATCCTCCTTTGTACCGGCGGGGCGGGAAAGGTCTATCTCTACACCTCCAATCCGGATGTGGCGACCGGGGACGGACTCGCCATCGCCTACCGGGCCGGCGCGACCCTCGCCAACCTGGAATTCGTCCAGTTCCACCCGACTTGCCTCTATCATCCCCAGGCCAAGAACTTCCTCATCTCGGAAGCGGTGCGCGGCGAAGGGGGCCGCCTCATCGACCGACGGGGCAGGGCCTTCATGGAACACTACCATCCCCTCAAGGACCTCGCCTTTAGAGACGTCGTGGCGCGGGCCATCGACAGCGAAATGAAGAAAACGGGCGATGATTGCGTGTTTCTGGATATCAGTCACAAGGACCCCGAAGTTCTGAAAAAGCGGTTTCCGGGAATCTACGAGAAGTGCCTGTCGCTGGGCATCGACATCACGCGGGACCCAATGCCGGTGGTGCCGGCCGCTCACTACATGTGCGGCGGCATTTTGACCGACCTCAACGGCCTGAGCACGCTCGACCGCCTCTACGCCATCGGGGAATGCGCGTGCACCGGTCTGCACGGCGCAAACCGGCTGGCGAGCAATTCGCTGCTCGAAGCGATGGTGATGGCCCACCAGGCGGCCATTGACTGCGCGCGGCGCATGGAACTGTGGCACAAGGAGGGATTACCCAAGATAGGCGTCTGGCCTGTGCCGCGGCGCGCGCAGAGCGACCCGCTCAACAGTGAAATGGTGCTCATCGCTCACAACTGGGACATTATCCGCAGGCTGATGTGGAATTACGTCGGTATTGTCCGGACGGACAAACGGCTGGCGCTCGCTCAGAATCACATCGCGCACATTCGAATGGAAATCCGGGAACACATGCCCAACATTCCCATTCACAGCGATCTGGTGGAGTTGCAGAACCTGGCGCTGGTGGCCGAGCTCATCATTCGCAGCGCCATACTGCGCAAGGAGAGTCGCGGCCTGCACTACAACCTCGACCATCCACAGAAGGATGATGCCAGGTGGCTCAAGGATACCATCCTCGTCAGGCCCCCCGCGGAAGAATTCGTCAGCACGGTTTTCGGATAGCGCGCCGGTCCCCGTTTCCGGGAATGGGAAGGACCCTGCGACCGCCGCTCAGGTGAACGTGCCGGGGGTGGCGGAGATGCCGGCTGATACGATTTTGCGTTCAAGATGAGTGCGTTCGGCGGGAGGGCAAAAGCCCTCCCCGTGTACGTCTGACCGGCACAACGGCTCATGCAAGGGTGGGCAGGGTTTTTCGTGCCCACGATCGGGGCCACTGTGTTCCTTGTCAACTCTTGAGTTGGCAAGGCCGCCGCCAAGGCGGGTTTTGTCCCGCCCAACCTCCCGCCGGGCAGGTGTGGTGCAAGCTTGAACGGACCTCCGTTTTGCGCGGCTGAGAGGGACACGTCCGCTTACCGGATCGTCTCCCCTTCGATGGTCTTGGTTTCCACGACATTGGGTTGCGGGGCTTCCAGGAGAGGCCGAGGGGGCGCCTGTTCCACCCTCATCGTGAGCATCCCTCCCATGAAGCTGATTTCGTAATTGCGGTTGGACAGATCCGTGCGGCTGATGGTGTCACGGAACTTTTGAAATTGCTTCTTGGCTTTTCGGTATATGGTGTATCCGCCGCCGATGCACATGGCGAACGCGAACAGAAACACCCACACGGGAGTGGCCATGACTTTGCCCACCACCATGATGATGGACGCCAGGACAAGCACGAAGAGCACCTGCAGCCCGATGATGAGGTACAGATAGTATATTCCCTCGTTGATGCTTGTCGGGTCCTGCCGAGCTTCCTCGTCGGCCTTGGGTTTGGGAGGCCTCTTCTTGAACGGGTTCTTGAACCACATTTACATATCCTTCGCGACGTGAACCCTAGGTTCACCCTTCCTGCGTTTCACTTGCAGCTTCCGGGAGCAATCGAGCCTGTTCGCACTGCAAAAGGTACTGTTTTTCCACTCGGAATTTCTCGAGATCCAGTTGATTCTCCAACATCTGCCTCGACAGGCGGTAACGCAGGTAGATCACCCAGACGATGAGACCTCCCACGAAAAACGAGGCCCCAAGGAAGAACCACTGGTATTCGCGGACCGCGGTCATGCCGGCCCTGGCGAAGTCCTCCACCGCGTTGGGGATCATCCACAGCAGCAGCACGCATAAAAGGACCGCAAAACCGATGTGAAAGACGGAAACCTGGTGGAGTCGGCGAAACAGCGAGCCAAAGCGCCCCGCCGTCTCGAGCGGGGCTCCCGGTTCGCCTTGCGCAGCGCGCCTGTCATCGCCGTAGAGCAGCAGCAGGTAAACCTTGACCAGGAAGGACACAAGCAGCGCCAAGCCGACCGGCACTCCCACCGCAGCCGAAATCCATGCCCGGAAAGGAAAGGGCACCTCCCGGGTGTCGATGCGCACGCTGTAGTTCTGGAGAGGACCGTGATTGTTCTCGAACACCATCCTCTCGTAACTGGTGAGCGCCGTGCCGTTTGCTTCGTAAACGCTGCCCCCGGTCTTCGGGTCGGTGACGATGACGCGTGATTTCTGCCCGGCCTGTCCGGCCGCCGCCATGTATATCAAAAGCTCGAGCACGAGAAAAGCGAGGACGCTTACAGTCAGGATCGTCAGTTGATGACGTTTCCCTTCGAAAAGGTCCAATAGTCTCAATTTGTCAGACATGGTTTCAATTCGTTATGGTGCCGGGAGCTTAACCGTCCGGGGCGCAAACTCCCCTTCCGCTCCCGACCGAGCGTCCATCCGGGAGACGCAAATCCAAATAGAGCCCTTCCGCCCACAGGGAGGGGAAAGCACGATTCCCTGCGGGCAGGGATAAGCCGCGACCCTCCCCAAAGGGTTGGTCAGGCCGTCGCATACAAGGGGCGGGCCTTGAGCCCTTCCGGACCGGCGCCACGCGCCCCGGGGATCCCTCAAACCCGGGACGAATCCGCCCGCGCCCGGAATGCACTTCACCGGGAGCGACGCAGTCCACCACCCGTCCCCCCGACATCGCCGCAGAAAGGAATTCATGTGCCCTCCGAATCGTTGTCGTCTCGAAGCGTTATGCCCATAAATCCTAAGCGGTTTGTTTCAAAAGCTAACATTCGGCACCCGGAGAGTCAAACAAAAAGCCGTGACGCGACATCGACAGGGGTCGGTCCCCCGGGGTGTCGAAAAGGAGACAAAGAAAAACGCCTTCCGGGGCCTGAGCGGCCCTCCGGAAGGCGTGCGAACCGGTCCGGGTATCCGTGTGAATACTCAAACCAGGAATCGAGGCAGCTTACTTGTACACCGCGTTCAGCTCCTTCTCCCTCGGAAAGAGGGGCAGGTACCGGTACGACAAGGAAATGATCAGCACGCAATAAGCCAGCATGGCCAGCGAGGGGGCCACCTCGTAAACCGTGGGCATATAGACTTCCCACTTGTCGAAGGGCATCACCGGGGCGGCAATGGCCTGCACGGTCATGACGTAGCGGTTGAGCGACACCCCCACGATGTCGAGGAAGAACATGAGAAAGAGGAGGAAGCTGTTCTTCCTGCCTTTGGGCGTGAGCAGAACCGCCGCCGGGATCACGCCGCAGATGATGATCTCGGTGATGAGGAGCCATATGCCGTAGGCGGAGCCATGATAGAAATCACCCAGGGTGAATCCGAATTCCGGGGATTGAACGAATGCCCAGTAAAGCGTGTCGATGATTTTCAACACGATGTAGAAACTCAGCAGGCCGGCGACGATCTTGCCGATGAGCTCATAAACGCTGTAATCGACGAGCTTCTTGCGGCTCACCTTCTCGATCGCCCGGCAGACGAGCGCCGTGAACGCCGGTCCGGAAGCGATGGCGGACAGGATGAAGAGGAAGAACGTCCACGGCCAGATGAAGAAGCCGCCTCGAAAGGCGAAGGGGCGCGCGAAGAGGACGCCGGCCACGCCGCCCAGCGAGCCTTGGTGGAAGAAGCTCAGAAACGTGCCGGTGAGGGCGAAGATCGCCATGCAATCGTGCAGGCTGTGGCCGAATACTCTCACCGCCTTGTGCTCCTGCAGCTTACGGTTTTCCAGAATGATCGGCACGTATTCGATGAGCAGCACGATGGCGTAACAGGTGATGCAGAAGATCACTTCGGTGAGCATCGAGTGCACATTGGCGTGCCAGTATGGAAACCAGCCCCGAACGGGTTGCCCGATTTCGAGGAGCAGGATGACGATGGCGCCGGTGTAGCAGACGAACCCGATGATGACCGCGAGATTGATGATCTTGTAGAGTTCCTTGAGCGCCGGGAAGAAACGGGACAAACCATAATATAAAAAGCCCGAGAAAAACGCTCCGGCTCCAAGCGCAATGATCGCGAGGTCAACCGTAATGTATGCCCCGAAGCCGAAGTAGTCGTTCAACCCGGTGACATTCAGCGCTTTTAGCAAGACCATGGCCCCGGCACCCACTCCCCATCCTATGATAGCGAGGAGAATCAGCGCCCAGATCCCAAACACGGGAAGCGGACAGCGCTTCAATCCTTCGGGAATCAATGCCTTATCCATTCTCGACCCCTCATTCTGGTGCATTGACAGTGAGTAATGCTAAAACAGCCTAACCGATGAGCAGAAACCCTGACGGCGGCAATTCCAACCCGCCTCAACCCTTCACCACATTGTCCGCTTGTTTGCGAACCCATTCGTGCCCGCTCAGATAGTAGACCTTGGGTTCGGTGTGCAGCTTGGCCAGAATCCTGAAAGCCCTGGGATCCTTGATGAGCTTTCCCACTTCGCTGTTGGCATCCCTGATGTTTCCGAAGGTGATGGCCTTCGTCGGGCAGGCTTCGGCGCACGCCGGCGTATATTCGACGGCTTCGAGGTCCGCCTTGTCGAGGTATGCCTTGGACCTTGCCTTCATCATGCGGTGGCTGCAGAAGGTACACTTCTCGACCACGCCGCGCATCCGGGGGCTGACCTCCGGGCTGAGCATCGATTCCATGGGTTTCGGCCATGCCGGATCCCACCAGTTGAAGTCGCGGGCATGGTAGGGGCACGCCACCATACAGTACCGGCAGCCGATGCAGCGCGGATAGATGTGCGTCACGAGGCCGTTGCGCTCATCCCGCGTGGTGGCATTCACCGGGCACACGAAGGTGCACGGGGAATGGTGCGGCGCATCACAGTGCATGCAAGGCCTGGGCAGGTAAGCGAACTGGTAGTCGGGATACCCCTTGCCGTTGTTCAGATGGTAAATCTCCATCCATGTGATCGAACGGAGCTTATTCGACTCGTCGGCGCGAAACGAAATATTGTTTTCCGCCTGACAGGCCACGCTGCATGCCATGCAGCCGGTGCACTTGTCGAGGTCGATCACCATGCCGTAACGAAGCTTGCCTTCCGAATGTCCTGTATCGCTCACGGATTATACCCCCCTAGGCGCGACGCAAATGAGCACGAGCAGCCCAAACGGTCCCGAGGCCGGTGACCCGGTCCAGCTGGACTTCGACCACACCGTTCGCATTGACACCCTTGTCCTTGATGTATTCGTCATAGGCCTTGTGGCCCAAACCCTGAGCAAGATAGACCACCTTGGGCCGCGCCCCGGCGTAGAGGTGCACCCGCACCGGGACCTCGCCCTGCGGCGTCTTCAGGACCGCGGAATCGCCCTCGGCCATTCCGAGCTCCGATGCCGTGGCGGGATTGATCTCCACGAACTGATCGTTCTGCCTGAGAATGAAATCGAACACCGTCTTGGTCATGAACGGCGGATTGGCGAGATCCCGATCGGCCAGCGCGGACATCTGGTACGTCACCAGCAGGAGCGGATAATCCTTGTCGCTCCCGCGAGGCGGCACTTGGGAAAAGTGCGGCAGGTAAACCTGGTCGTCGTCTCCGGTCTGTCCCTTGGCCAGGAGAAGCTGCGCCGCAAGCTCGAACTTTCCGGACTCCGTCTTGAGATCCTTGAGCGGATCGACGGGCGCGTCGTACCAGCAGGCCCCGCCGGCCAGCTTCTTCCAGAGATCGGCCCCATCCTTGTAGTTGGGCTTGACCGCCTCCTCAGGCTGAAGCTTCCACAGCTCCACCCCCTTCTTGTCGGCCAAGGCACCCCTGGCGGACGCCGCCAACCCCTCAGCGCGCTTCTTCAGATACTCCTCATGGGAAGCCCAGGGGAGGGCCGCCGCGATGGAGCCTCCCAACTGCTTGGCAACCGACATGACAATGTCTCCGGCCGCCTTGGTGTTCAGATGCGGCTTCAGGACCGGAGCGCATACGCCGTAGTAGGCATACGGCGCGCCGGGAATGCCGATGACGTCGTCGAATCCCTCGAAAGCGGTGTGAATGGGCAGGATCAGATCCGCCTGTTGCGCCGTTTCATCCATATATGACGAAAGGGAAACGAGGGTCCCGATCTTGGTCAGAGCCTGCTGGAAGAGCTTGTTTTCGCAAAGCCCGTACGCGGGATTGGCCTCGTGAACCAACATGACTTCGATGGGGTACTTGCCCCCATTGGAAACCGCGTCGAGGAACCCATGCAGGTTATTGCCGGGCAGAACGGGCGGAGGGCCCTTTTGCGAGGAGGCAAGGTCCAGGCGCAGTTGCTTGAGCCCCTTCAAAGCCGAAGGGTCGCCCGGCAGTTCGGGAAGGGCGCCGAGCGGCACCTCGGGGGCTAGGCCGATCGCTCCTCCCGCCTTGATGTTGCCCTTGAGCGCGTTCAAAGCCAGAAAGCTGAGCTCGTTGTACATATCCTTGGGGACGCTTCCCTGGGGTTGGCCCCAAACGGCCACGGCACCCTTCTGAGTGCCGAATTCCTTGGCCAGCTCACGAATCTTGGCGGGGTCGACACCGGTGAGCTTCGAAATCGCCTCCGGCGTGTAGGCATCGGTCTGCACCAGGAACTTGAAACCCTTGTGGTTCTTGCCCTGGCTGTCCGTCCAGTCCTCGAAGCCGAAGACCCGGTCGGCCATGAATTCGGCGTCGTAGAGCTTGTCCTTGACCATCAGGTGCGCGATGCCGAGCGCAAGGGCCGCCTCGGTGCCCGGGGGCACCGCAATCCACCGGTCCGCCATGGCGGCCGTCGTCGAACAGCGGGAATCCACCTGGACAATCTTCGCGGCGCTCTTGCCGCCCTGGCGCCAACGCCGGAACGCGGCCTGCATGCGGCCCGGAGAACCCCAGCCCTCAACCAGGCCGGCCCCGAAACTCAGGATGTACGGAGCGTCCTCGATATTGCAGCCGAACGGCGCTTCACGGCCCGTGGTGACGGCACCCGCGAGCTTGAGGCTGTCTGCGTGCGCCGGCATCTTGAACAGGTTCGGAGAACCGTAGGCGGCAAAGAACTGGTTCAGCAAGGCATCCATGCTGCTGCACCGACGCCTCGTGATGCCGGCCAGGCCGTTGGGCTTGCCGTCGGCACGCATTTGACCGAGCTTCTTGGCCAGTTCACCGACGGCTTCGTTCCACGCGATGGGTTGGAATCCCGTCGGATCTCCCCGCCTCTTGGTCTGCTTGAGCGGCTGCGCAATCCTGTACGGAGCGTACAGGAACTGAAGACCCGCGGCCCCCAGCGCGCATATGCCGCCCTGGTTGACGGGGTGATTCGGGTTCCCCTCCAGCAGGATGGCGCGCTTGCCGTCGACCAGCCTGGCCTGGACGCCGCAGCCTCCTTCGCACAGAGCACAAACGGTCGGTTTGCGGGTTATCTCACCCCGTGCCGGGGATGGGCGCCAGAACCAGTTCTGTGACCAGATCGCGGCGTCATCCGTCAGCTTCCACGGCAGTGGTGAGAGCAGGGTGCCGCCCACCGCTCCAGCCATAAACTGTAATACAGCTCTCCTCCCAACCTTCATTCGATCAACCCTCTCATGAACGGCGTATGTATTTTATTGAAAATATATCCGTAACCCCTAAAGGATGACCTGCAACCGTACTACTTATGGCAGATTTCACAATTGTTGCTGCCGTTCTGCTCGGCGTGGCACTTCTCGCAGTCGACCATCTTCATGGTCGACTTGCTGTACCCGGTGAGACGATTCTCGTAAAAATAGGGAACGACCTTCTCCTCCTTCACCGGCCGGTGACAGCTCTCGCACTTGACGCCCTTGGCCTGGTGAGGAGCGTGAGAAAAGAAGACGTTGTCCGGCTGCCAGGCATACACCAGCCAGGGAACCTCGCGTTCCTTCTGGATGTATTCGTCCACCAGGATCTGCTCCGATTTCTCCTGTCCCATCTGACTCTCGTGGCATTCCTTACACTTGTCGATTTTCGGAATACCGACATACGTGCCGTCCGGGCGGAAAGCATGACAGTCTTCGCAGGTGGTGTCCTGGTGTGCCACATGACTGAAGTTGATGGGCTGGGCCTTCTGGGAGTACAGGAGGTCGGGGCCGATCACCCAGCCGAATACCAACGCGCCGATGAACCCCACAGCAAAGACGACTCCCCCCACCACCTTACCGGAAGCGCTCTTGTTCTCTTCTTTCATAGGACAGCCTCGATTGTTCCGATTTACAAGTATTGTGCGATCCAAAAAGAACCAAAAAAACAAGACACCCGAAACCAAACCGAAAAGATGCCGCCGAGACCCGTAAAACAAGACCTGGCGCCACTTCAAAAATTATTTTTCACAAGGTTCGGACTACTTAATCGCTTCTCGTTTCGGTTGTCAAGAAAAAAAGCAAGATGCCGATTTTGCGTCTATTCTTCAATGAATGCACAGGACTGTGCATTATGGGGTGAAGCATTGCACAACACGCCCCTATTGTGAGAATTTTCCGGAATGGGGCGCCTGGCAAGGGATTCCCCCTTCGAACCAACCGGGTGGTGCGGTGCCGGTTTTGACAAAAAAAGGATTGTGCATCCGTGAGCAAACTGGGGCGATGTCGCCGGCGAGCGGGCGCGGACATTCGGAGTCCGGTCGTATCGCAGGAGCTCGTTGGCCGGTTCCCCGCCTGCGGTCGCGGCCGCGTGCAACGTTTCGGGCGGCGGCTTCGGGCGGGTTTTCAGGGTGGACCGGTGCATCTCCGTCCGGGTAAAATAAAAATGAAGGCTCATTCCGGAGTGCTGTATGCGTTCGTTTTGTGCTATTCATAAAAATCGAATCGAGTTGGACACCGGAGAATTCGCAATCCGCGGCAAGAATGACGGATCGGCCGGAGGGCGGTACATGGAGGGGGCGAGGCTGATGCGCGTGATGACCTTCAATCTGCGTTTCGAGAATGATTCCGACGGAGAAAACCGGTGGGGCTGCCGTCGGGACATGGTCGCCAGGATTGTGGCTCGATACGGTCCTTCGGTTCTCGGGACCCAGGAGGGGATGGTGAGTCAGCTGCGCTTTCTCGAGGAGCATCTCCAGGGCTACGAACTGTATGCTCCCCGACGGTTTTGGGACGAGTCCTGCCAGTATCCGACACTCTTTTACAGGCGCGACGTCATGCGTCCCCTGGAGGGGGATGAGTTCTGGCTGTCCCTGACGCCCCGGGTGCATCGCAGCAAGTCCTGGGACAGCGCATTCCCGAGGATGATCAGCTTCGGGCGCTTCGAAAGTCTGGAGGATGGACGCGCGGTGTGGGTGGGCGTAACGCACCTGGATCATATCGGGGACGCGGCGCGGGCCGCTCAGGCCGAGCGCGTCGCCGAATGGGCCTGTGGACGCGACGGGAGCTGTATCCTGATGGGAGATTTCAACGATGTTCCCGGTTCGCCTGCCCACCGGCTGCTGACCGATGTTCTCCAGGATTGCTGGGAGGCCCTGGGAAGGAGCGAAGACGAGAGCGGCATGACCTATCACAAGTTCACCGGGATCCCCCAGATCGCGCGCATGGACTGGGTCCTGGCGAGCCGGGATATGCGGGTCCTGGATCAGGTCGTGGTCCGCGACCAGGAAAGCGGGCGTTACCCATCCGACCATTTTCCCTGTTTCGCCGACGTGAAATGGGCTTGAGCGGGTGCCGCGGCCTTGAAAGGCCGGCGCCCGCGGCATGGAGTCGAAATGAAGGACCACGTGAGAATCGCCATTATCCAGCCGAAACCATACCCATTGTTCGACGATCCGAGAAACCTCGGGCATGCCCTGCAACTTCTGGAAAAGTGCCGGACCGAGAAGCTCGATATCATCTGCTTCCCGGAATACTTCCCGTTTCAGGGGGAGAAGGAACTGGGAGGGGCGGCTCGGCAGTTGAAGGCCTATATCGTCGCCGGAATCGTTGAAAGCGATGGAGACAAGCTCTACAACACTGCAACGATTTTCAACCGGTCGGGCCAGATCCTGGGGCGGCAGCGCAAGCGCAATGTCGGCAGCCTGGAGCGGAACGAGCTGGGAATATCGCCCGGGGACGGCTTGTTCCGTGCCTTCGTGACGGACTTCGGGAAGATCGGTCTTCCCGTGTGCATCGATTTCTGGGGGCAGCCCGAAGCGGGTCGGCAACTGGTGGACCAGGGGGTGGAGATCATCTTCAACATGAGCGTGTTCCCCGTTCTGCGAGGGCACTGGAAGACGGGGGCGATGGTTCGCGCCTTCGACAACTTCGTACCGGTGGTGGGGGTGAATACGGCGGACTACAACGCGTTGCTGAACGGCCGCAGGGTGCATCACCACGGCGGGGGAAGTTTCGTCATCGGTCCCCCGAGGATGTTGGACAAGGATGATTTCAGGCGATGGGTGAAAGGGCTGGATTCCCTCGACCCCTGGGTGCAGATCGAGCTCGACCAGCTCGAGCAGGTCTACGTGGGGGAAGTCAACCTCGGCAGCGGCAACAAGTTCAGAAAGGAATTCTTCGATCGGTTCGGCTTTCAGCGCCCGGTGTGACACGGGTTGGAGACATCATTGCCTCGATTCCGGACAGGCTGGTCTGGCCGGCGGTTTGCGGGCGGTGATCAGCGGGGTCTTGGGGTGAGCGCGACGAAGAGACGAAAGACTCATGGAAAAGCCAAGTAGAAACGTTTACCTGAAAATGAAAACGCTCGAGGAGGCCGCCGCGCTTTGGATGGGTGCGGACCCGGAGCGGAGGTGCGCGGTGGAAACCGTTCCCACGACGCATGCGCTGCACCGGACGACCGCCGGTCCGGTGATCGCCGATCGTTCCGTTCCCCACTATCACGGGTCCGCCATGGACGGCATTGCGGTCAGGGCCCGGGACACGTTCGGGGCCGGGGACACCACTCCCATCCGGCTGCAGGTGGGGAAGACCGCATTCCCGGTGGATACCGGCGACCCGCTGCCGTCCGATACGGATGCCGTGATCATGATCGAGCATGTCGATCAGGTGGACGAATCGACGATGGAGATACGTGCGGCGGCATTTCCCTGGCAGCACGTGCGCAAGGTGGGCGAGGACATCGTCGCGGGAGAGCTGCTGCTGCCCGAGCACCACCGGATTCGGCCGCCCGACGTGGGGGCGTTGCTCGCGGCCGGGGTGCTGAGCGTCAGCTGTTATGCCCGTCCGAAGGTGTGGATTCAGCCGACCGGAACGGAACTCATTCCGGCGAGCCGTGCCGGGGAGGCGGCACCCGGGGAGATCGTCGAATTCAACGGCACGGTGTTGAGCGGCATGGTCGAGGAATGCGGGGGGGTTGCCGAGCTGCGGGAAATCATTGCCGACGACTATGCCGGCATACGGGAAGGGCTGGCGAGGGCCGTGGATTCGGAGGCGGACCTGGTCCTCATCAACGCCGGTTCTTCCGCCGGGTCCGAGGATTTCACGGCGGCGGTCGTTGCCGAACTGGGGGAAGTGCTCGTGCACGGGGTCACGATGATGCCCGGCAAGCCGACTATTCTCGGGATCGTCCGCGGTAAGCCCGTGGTCGGGGTTCCCGGATTTCCGGTTTCCGCGATACTGGCCTTCGAGCAGTTCGTGCGGCCTCTGCTGTACCGGCTCCAGGGATTGCCCTGTCCTTCCTACGATGAAGTGGACGCCGAGATCGCACGGAAAACGCCGTCGAAGCTCGGATTGGAAGAATTCGTGCGCGTCATCCTGGGACGGGTTCAGGGCAAACTCATCGCCATGCCCCTGCAGCGGGGCGCCGGCGTGATCACGTCGCTCACCAGGGCGGACGGCATTCTCAGGGTTCCCCAGGAGCTCGAAGGGCTCGACCAGGGCGAAATCGTCCGCGTGAGACTGCTCAGACCCAAAGAGCAGCTCGACCACACGATGATCATGATCGGAAGCCACGACAATACCATCGATGTGCTCGCCAACGAGATCAAACGCCGGGACGGCCGCATGCAGCTGTCGTCCGGCAATGTCGGAAGCCTCGGAGGACTGATGGCGGTGAGGCGCGCGCAGACGCATCTGGCGGGCTCCCACCTGCTGGACCCCGCCACGGGCGGCTACAACCATTCCTACGTGGAACGTTACCTCCAGGGTGTTCCGATCCGGCTGGTGACCCTGGCCGTGCGTCAGCAGGGACTGCTCGTTCGCAGGGGAAACCCCGCCGGGGTCCGTGGAGTGCGGGATTTGGCGCGGCCGGACGTGGCCTTCATCAATCGCCAGGGGGGTTCCGGTACCCGAATCCTCTTCGACTACTGCTTGCGCAAGGAAGAACTCGCTCCGGAGGAAATCCGCGGGTATGACCAGGAAGAGTTCACCCACATGGCGATTGCGGTCACGGTCCTTTCCGGGCGGGCAGACGCGGGCATGGCCATTTTCGCCGCGGCACGGGCGCTCGGTCTCGATTTTATCCCGGTCGCCGAGGAGCGCTACGACCTGGTGATCCCCGAATCGTTCTGGGAAGATCCGAAGATGGGCCTTCTCATGGAGATCATCACGTCCGGCAGGTTTCGAAAGATGGTTTCCGAGCTCGGCGGCTACGATGTCTCCATGTCGGGAACCCTTGCGGGACAGTGGGACGGGAAGAAGTGGCTCTCCGGGAAATGATGGACGAGACGGGTGAGCAGGTCCGCCGCGGCGGGACGGGCGGAAGCGGTACGAACGGGGATGGGAAGCCGGCCTCCGCGCCCGAACCCGGGTACATGCGATTGCACCGTGAAGGAAGGCTGAGCGGAAGGGCCGCGGCGATGCGCCGGCTCCTCTCCCGGTGCGTGATGTGTCCGCGGCGCTGCAGGGTCGATCGCAGCCGGGGAGAGCTGGGGGTGTGCGGCACCGGAAGCGGGATCGAGATTGCGGCCGTCGGCATCCATCCGTGGGAGGAACCACCGATATCCGGGACGCGCGGTTCGGGAACCGTATTCTTTTCCGGATGCGCTCTGAGGTGCGTATTCTGTCAGAACTATCCCATCAGCCAGATGGGTGTCGGCCGCGGCTTTTCCGCGCGTGAGCTTGCGGAGGCGATGCTGGAGCTTCAGGCCGGGGGCGCGCACAACATCAATCTCGTCACCTCCACCCACCAGATGGCGGGGTTCCTGGAAGCCCTGGTGCTTGCCGTGCCGCTGGGGCTGCGCGTTCCCATCGTCTACAACACCAGCGGCTATGAGACGGAGGAGACCCTGCGCCTTCTGAACGGGATCGTCGACATCTACCTGCCGGACATTAAGTATTCCGACCCGCGGACGGCCTTGCGCTATTCCGGCTGCGCCGACTACGTCGCGTTCAACCGACGGGCGCTGCTGGAAATGTGGCGGCAGGTGGGGCCGCTCCAAACGAACGGCGACGGCGTTGCCTGCAGGGGGATGATGGTCCGTCACCTGGTGCTGCCGGCAGACGCGGCGGGAACGAGAGGCAGTTTCGCCTTCCTTGCCGAGCACATCGGGCCGGAGCTGTGGGTCAGTCTCATGAACCAGTACTTTCCCGCTCACAAGGCGCTGAACCTTCCTCCGCTTGACCGTAAAGTCACCGACGAGGAATATGGGGATGCTTTTCGAGTCCTTTCGGAGTTGGAATTCGAGAACGGTTTCACCCAGACGTGTTCAACGGGGGACGAGGTCGACTGTTTGCCGAAGATGCAGTGAAACCGGCCCTCGGATTATTGCCGCCGACGTATGGGGGGCGTGTCGCCCAAAGACCTGATCCGACGCGGCGGCGTTTCTGCTGAATGTCAATGATTGTGCCAAACCGATCGGGGTCGTTCTCGTGCTCCGACCCGCAGTTCCCGGCAACACGATCATCGGGCGCGGGACAAAGCCGGCCTGCGACCGATGTGTATTCACGCTGATTCGGATTCGATCCGGATGCTCCTCCCCCTCCCGGTGCCCCGGGGGTTCAGGATGATGAGAATGGAAGACAGAAGCTACCGAAAACTGCACTGGAAAATCGTAGCGACGACGTTGAGTTTCTCGCTCGTGCCCCTTTTCGTGGTCGGATTCAGCATCTACTACCAGTTCAGCGTTTCCTACAAGGCCAAGGTCATGGAGAGTCTCAGAACGCTGACGGAGAACAGGGCCAACGCCGTCGATCTCTTTCTGGACGAGCGCGTGTCGCAGCTGAACACCCTGGTGTACACCAACTCCATCGATCAACTGGGGGATGAAAGATACCTGACGAGAGTCTTCACGCTGCTGCAGATGCGATCGAAGTCGTTCGTCGACGTGGGCATCATCGACGCCGAGGGCAATCACGTGGCCTATGTCGGTCCGTATCAGCTCAAAGGTCTGAACTACAGGAACGAAGAGTGGTTCGGAGAGACGATGCTCCGGGGAATCTACATCAGCGACGTCTTCACCGGGTTCCGGAAATTCCCGCATTTCGTGATCGCGATCATGCGTCGCGAGGGAGAGAAGACCTGGATTTTGCGGGCGACCATCAACACGGACATCTTCGAAGCCATGGTGAAGGCGGCGCAGATCGGGATGAAAGGCGATGCCTTCCTGATGAACAAGGACAACATCCTGCAAACTTCACCGCGTTTCGGCGGGGAGCTTCTCGGCAAGGTCGGCTACCCGATTTTCCCGAAGTTTCAGGGAGCGCGCGTGGAAGAAACGGAGCTCGGCGGCGAGGAAGCCCTGTACGGGATCGTGTGGCTCAAGGACAAACAGTGGCTTCTTGTCATCAAGGAGGATCCCCTGGAGAATCTGACGCCGATCCTGAGGACCCGGGTGCTGGTGATCGCCCTGGTGCTGGGTGGGGTGCTGGTGATCGTCATGGGGACGCTCCTGGTCAGCAACGCCGTGGTGCGGCAACTGGTCAAGACGGACCGTGAAAAAGCGGCGCTGGATGCGGGGCTCGTGCAGTCGAGCAAGATGGCCGCGCTGGGAAAGCTCGCTGCGGGGATTGCCCACGAGGTGAACAACCCGCTTGCCGTGATCAAAGAAAAGGTCGGCTGGATGAAGGACCTTTTGAGCGAAGAAGATGTCGAGGCAAGTGAGAACTTCAAGGAATTTGACGATGCGGTGAAAAAGATCGATTATCATGTGGAACGGGCCAGAAAAGTGACGCATCGCCTGCTCGGGTTCGCCAGGCGCATGGAACCCATCCAGGAACAGGTGACCATGAACCGGGTGATCGAGGAGACCGTCGACTTTCTGAAAAACGAGGCGCACTATCGAAACATCGAGATCCGCACGACGCTCGATCCCGATATGCCAACGACTACGAGCGATTCATCTCAACTCCAGCAGGTTTTCCTCAATATCCTCAACAACGCCATCGATGCGATCGGGAAGAACGGCGTCATTACCATATCGACCGGATATGATCTCAAGAACAGGGAGTTGAGCGTTTCCATCGCCGATGACGGACCGGGCATTCCGAGCGAAGTGCTGGGCAGGGTTTTCGACCCCTTTTTCACCACCAAGGAAGTCGGCAAGGGGACGGGACTCGGGCTTTCCATCAGCTATTCCATCGTTGAAAAACTGGGAGGCACAATCAAGGTGGCAAGCCAGGTCGGCAAGGGGACCACGTTTTCCATTCACTTGCCTATCGTCAACCATGCGACGGCCTGAGGGGGCCTGCGGTTGAAGATGCCCCCCCCCGGATTCGGATCGCAAGGCGTGCGGCGTCATCGGGACTTTCTTGTGAAAGGCATGCTTATGGAAGGCTTCAGAGTACTGGTTGTCGATGATGAGACCGATTTCCTGGAAACCATCGTGAAACGCTTGAGAAAGCGCAAAGTGGACGCCGTCGGCCTGACCAGCGGCGTGGAAGCGTTGAAATATCTCGAAACGGAGCATTTCGACGTGGTGATCCTGGACGTCAGAATGCCCGGACTGGACGGCATAGAAACCCTTAAGGAGATGAAGAAAAAGAGACCCCTCATGGAGGTCATCATGCTCACGGGGCACGCTTCCGTCGAGTCGGGCATGCAGGGAATGCAGTTGGGTGCGTTCGACTACGTCATCAAGCCCGCGGATTTCGATGAACTGATGGAGAAGATCCGGCAGGCGCGCGAGAGAAAATCGATCCACGAGGAAAAGCTCCGGCGGGGCTAGAGGCCGGATAGAGTGCTCGCGGGCGAAGGTCCCGTCCTCCCTGTCCCCATTCGAACGTGGTTTTTCATGCCGGTACGGATTGCAGAATGAACGACCATCATGAAGATCGTTGAAAATTTTATGGCTCTCCGACGCGCCTGGTTTCCATACCTGATCGCCCTGCTGATAGCGGGGCTCGGCGTGCTTCTCTGGATCAAGGCCGGCCCCGAATTCGGTCTGATTTCCCTACCCGTGTTGTGCTGCGCGTTTTTACTCACCCGAAAACTGGTGCTGCAGCTGGCAAAGGCGAACGAGCAGAAACTGTCCCTGGATCGACAACTCATCCAGTCGCAGAAGCTTGCCGCCATAGGCGAGCTTTCCTCCGGAATCGCCCATGAAATCAACAATCCGTTGGCGATCATCGGGCAGGAAGTCGAATGGATGAAGCACCAGGCAAAGGATGCGGGCACGGGCGGAGGCGGAAACCTGGCGGAATTCCTCGACTCCCTTATGGAAATAGGCAAGCAGGTCGACCGCTGCCGGGAAATCACGCATAAGCTCCTGGATTTTGCCAGAAAGCGGGAACCTCTCATCCAGACGACGGACATCAACAAGCTGGTCGAGGACATGGTGCGACTCGTGGAGAGGGAGGCCGTCAAGCGCAAGATCAAGATCGACAGAGACTACCAGCCCGACTTGCCGGTGGTGCAGACCGATGCTCCACAGCTCAGGCAGGTGGTCCTCAACCTGCTGATCAACGCCAATGCCGCGATCGATGCGGGCGGGTGCATCACCGTCGCCACGAGGGTCGTGGACAACGGATACGTGGAGCTTTCGGTGAGCGACACCGGCTGCGGCATTCCCGAAGAGAACAGGGACAAGATTTTCGACCCTTTCTTCACCACCAAGCCCCCGGGGAAAGGCACGGGACTCGGGCTTTCCATCTGCCATGGGATAATCACCAAACTGGACGGCCGGATCACGGTGGCCAGTGAAGTCGGAAAGGGAACGACCTTTGCGGTGCGGCTTCCGGTCGGTCGCAGGAAAGGAACAACGGGATGACAGGCAAACCGAAGGTGCTGATCGTCGATGACGAGGAGAGGTTCAGGATCACGCTTCGCAAACTGCTCGGCGTGCAGGGGGTCGAAGCCAATACTGCGGGAAGCGCAAGAGAGGCCCTGGAGGAATTGAACAACCGGCCTTACGACGTCGTGCTGCTCGACGTGAGGATGCCCGAGATCAGCGGGATCGAAGCCCTGGCCGAAATCAAGAAAACGCACCGGGATCTCGAGGTGATCATACTGACGGGGCACGCTTCCGTGGACATCGCCGTGGAGATCATGCGACTGGGCGGCTACGAGTATCTTCTGAAACCGTGTGCGATGGACGAGCTCGTGGCCAAGATCGAATCCGCCTACGAACGCAAAGTCGCCCGCGAGGAACGCAGACGAAAGGCGCAGGTCAGTCCGTCGGACCTTGCTTCTTGAACGTCTTTGAATCGACGTTGGTTTCACGCATCAGGCGGTGCAGGTATTGTCTCTTGAGCCCCGATTCCCGTGCCGCCTGCGAAACGTTGCCGGAATGCCGGGCGAGCGCCTTGGAGATGTATTGTGACTGAAACTCCTCGATGAGCTTGTCCTTGGCTTCCTTGAACGGCATGGAATAGATGTCGCCCTCCGAGAACAACGGAGTTTCGGAGGAAGGAGCTTCGCGGCAGGGGAGCGTGACGTCTTCGGTTTCCAGGGTGTTTCCGGAGGCCATGATCACCCCGCGTTCGATGGTGTTCTCGAGCTCCCGGACATTTCCCGGCCAATCTCTTTGCATCAGGGCGTTCAGCGTCACGGGGGAGACCCGCTTGATGTTCTTGTGGTGCAGAACATTGTATTTTTCGAGAAAACTGTGGACCAGCAGGGGAATGTCGTCCAGCCGCTCCCGCAAAGGCGGCACAACGATGTTGATCACGTTCAGACGGTAGAAAAGGTCCTCGCGGAATTCGCCCCTCCTGATCTTTTCGTGGAGATTCTGGTTGGTGGCCGCAATGAACCGTATATCCACCCTTCTTATGGTATTCGAGCCGATGGCCTTGTATTCGCCTTCCTGCAAAAGCCGGAGCAGCTTCACCTGCATCGCCATGCTCAGGTCGCCGATCTCATCGAGAAAGAGGGTGCCGTGATTGGCTTCCTCGATCAATCCCTTCTTGTCCCGCAGCGCTCCGGTGAAAGAGCCGCGAAGGTGGCCGAACAGCTCGCTTTCGATAATGGACTCCGGCAGAGTGCTGCAGTTCAGCGGAATAAACTGTTCATCCTTGCGCAGACTGTGCTTGTGAAGCTCTCGGGCCACCAGTTCCTTGCCCGTGCCGCTCTCCCCAGTGATCAGCACCGTCGCGCTCGTCTTCGCCACGCGATCGATCTGGTTGTGCAGCGTCCGCATGGCGCGACTGGAGCCGATAAGAGACGCGAACTGCGACTTTCCCTCGAGCCGTTCCCGCAGGTAAGTGTTCTCTTTCTGCAATTGCTGCCATTTCAAGGCCTGATCGACGACGTGGAGGATGCGTTCCTTTCGGAACGGCTTGGTGACATAATCGAACGCGCCCTTGCGGGTCGCCTCGATGGCTGATTCGATGGTTCCGTAGGCGGTCATGATGATGACCGCGGTGTTCGGATTCTTCTGTTTCACGGCCTCCATGACTCCCAGGCCGTCGCGACCCGGCATCCGCAAATCCGTGATGACCAGGTCGTAATCGTTCTTCTTGAGCAGTTCCGTCACCTGCAGGGGATCGTCGACGGACGTGATCTCATGGTCCGTCCGGTCGGACAGTATGCGGGACAGGAGCGAGAGCATATCCTGCTCGTCATCGACCATCAAGATTTTGCCGGGCATTTCGTACCCCCAGGGTTTTTGTCCGTGTGTGCGGACATATTGACTGCACTATTGACGCCAAGTCAACAGAAATGTCATCTAAAAGTTTCAGGGGGGTGACCACCAGGAGTGCAAAGCGGAGTGTTGGACTCATGGAAACCAAGGAACGGCTCAAGCTCCACAGGGTTCTGAAAATCATAGGCGTCGTCAGCCTGGTGATGGTCGGCATCGCTTTTTACCTGGGAATCACTTCGTCCAGGCACATGAAGGGAGTCATCCGGGGGCAGTTCAACGACCAGCAGCTCGTTCTGGCCAGAACGACGGCCGAGAGGATCGAGAGGAACATCCAGAACGCCATCGCGGACCTGACCCTGCTCAACTCCCTGCCTGCGGTGCAGTACAACGATCCCAACAGTTACGATCAACTGCTCATGTCGACCATGCCGGTCCTCTACAGGGACAATATCATCGAAATCAGGCGGGTGGACCGGGACGGGAACACCATGTTCATCGCCAACGATCAGGGGATAGCGACCGGGTATTACGGGGTCGTTCCGCAGGAGGCGGGCGCGTACATGTCGTGGGCCTCGGAGCTCAGCAACCGCGGAAATGTGATGGGTACCGGCGCGCGTCCCCGAGATCCTTCGAAGGACAAGAAATCCATCGTGCTGGACTTGATCACCCCCACCCGCGAGGAGGCGGTCGACGCCTTGCACCCGCGCCCGTCCCGGGGATTCGCCGGATATTTGAAGGTGACCCTGGACGTCAGCAAGCTGCTGCGCGAAATCATTCCCCCCATAAGGTCGGGGAAGACCGGGTATGCCTGGGTGATCGACTCCTCGGGGAACTTTCTCCACCATCCGGAGGCATCCTTTATCGGAGAGAACGCATTCGAGGTGAGAAGCAGCCGGAATCCCGCCATTTCGTTCAATGACATCAATCAGATCCAACGCGAGGAGATGCTCAGGGGCAAGGAGGGCAGGGGGACGTACACGTCCGGTTGGCATCGCGATGTGGCGGCGCCCATGGAAAAGCTCATCGCCTATTCCCCGGTGCGAATCCAGGGGCCTTACCTGACCTACAACTGGTCCGTCGCCGTCGTCGCGCCCGCGGACGAAGTGGAGGCGGAGGTCAGCCAGATTTACGGAAAGCAGATTCTTCTCCAGGGATTCGTTATTTTCATCATTGTCCTCGGGAGTGCCAGCGTGGTCCTGCACGAGCTGCGCTGGTCGACGATTCTGGAGCAGGAAGTCGCGCTCAAGACCGATGATATCCGCCGCTACACGGGGGAGCTGGAACGATCCGAGGCCAAGTACCGGTCGCTCATCGAGAGCGCCGAAGACATGATTTTCACACTGGATTCCGCGGGGGTCATCAAGACGGCCAACCAGCACATGGCCAGGGTCTTCGGGGTGAGCGGGGAGGAATTGGCCGGACAGAGCCTTTTTCGTTTTCTGCCGCGGGAGCAGGCAACGGAGCAGCTTGACATCGTGCGCAAGGCGCTGAGCTCGGACAAGGCGCAGCGGGCCGAATCGGGCTTCAACCTGCACGACAGGGAGCTTTGGTTCAACATCCAGTACATACCGGTCCGGGAAGCCGGCAGGGAGCACGAACACGTTCTCGGCATCGCCCGGGACATCACCGATCGGAAAAATCTGGAGCGGCAGTTGATCAATTCCGAAAAGCTCGCTTCCCTGGGCACTCTGGCCGCGGGAGTCGCCCATGAGATCAACAACCCCATCGGAATCATGCTCGGCTTCTGCGACCTGATGCTCGAGCGCATGGATCCGGGAACCATGGAATACAACGATCTCAAAACAATCGAGCGGCACGGGCTGCACTGCAAGAGCATCGTGGAAAGGCTGCTCAGTTTCGCGCGCATGAGCGAGGAAGCCGAAGACCGATGTGACTTGAACGAGAACATTCAGGAAGTCGTCTCGGTGGTCAAGCACACTCTTGACATAAACCGGATCAGGCTGGAGACTGCTCTGGCCTCCGACCTGCCCCCGGTGAACATCGACTCCAGGGGGTTGCAGCAGGTGCTGCTCAACCTTGTGGGGAATGCCATCCACGCCATGGATGGCGATGGGGTCCTGAGGATAATCAGCAGAACGGGGCGTCGCGAGGAGGATGTCGAGTTGATCGTTGCCGACACGGGCTGCGGCATCAGAAAGGAACTCATCGCCAAGATCTTCGACCCGTTCTTCACCACCAAGAAGGTGGGTGAAGGCACCGGGCTGGGCCTTTCGGTGAGCTACGGCATCGTTTCGAAATACGGCGGGACCGTTGAGTGCGCGAGCCACGCCGAGGAGGACGGTCCGGGGGAAACGGGGACGGTTTTCACTGTCACGTTGAAAACGAAGAAAGACGCTTTCGACGAAACCACCGACCCTTCTGTGCCTCCACTGGGTTGATGGCACAAAAATTGTAAGCGATCCGGATCGGAAGATTGCTTCGCGCTCGGGAAGGCGTTGCCTTCGGCGGCGCGGGAGGCAGGGACGCGGGGGTGTCCTGCCCGATTTTCCGAACGTTGTACCGTGCATTTCCTGCGAAACAACTCAGCCGACCGTGGATTGTGAGAGACTCCGAAATGAGCCGCAAGATGATCCTTATCGTTGAGCCGGACAGAGACGTCAGCGAGCTGTTTGCAAGAGCGCTCGAAACCCACCGGGACTGCAAATGCTACCTGGCTTCCAACGAACGCGACGCCCTGGATCTGCTGAAAGAATTCACCTTCGACGTGATCCTCGCGGACATGGGCGCAGTCATGGCCGAGGACTACTCGCTGCTCAGGAAATTCAGAAGAATCGCCCCCACCACCATGGTGGTGGTCGACGCCTACCTGCACCAGAAACACCACATCAGCCGAGCGCTTTCCCTGGGCGCCGAAGACTACGTCATCAAACCCATCACGGTGGAGGTCTTCAGAAAGAAAATGGATGCCCTCTGCTTTGCCGTGGCCTGACGTTCTGAAGTGTCCGCTCAGCACGCATGATTCGGAGCGCGTTTCAGGCGGAAGGCGATGCCCGTCATCTCCTGCCCGACTGCCTCCGGTACGGAGCGCATTCTTATATCCTGTCACGTAGAAAATGGATTCCCGGCTGGGCCTGTCTCCATGCTCCGCAGGTGCCGCCGACGCAATGGGCGATTGTGTTCAAGCCGACAGCATCCGGCGGGCGGGCATAAAGTCCGCCCCTACGTATGACGGGCACATCGGTCCGTAGGGACGGGGTTTATCTCCGCCCGCGTCCATCTCCCGCCGAGCAGGTGTTGAGCCTTCTTGGACGCAGCTCGACATGATGTCATCCCGGGGCTCGGGTGGTGCCGCGTCCGTCTGCCTGTCATCAATTGGTGACAGGTCTGTCATCTGGAAGTTTCATATTCGATCGTCTGCGGGGCCGGCGTGCGCTCCGATTTTTTGACGGAACATTAACGGGCGTGGACTTTCATTAAATTCGACGCGGCTGCAATGAATGGCACGCATGTTGCTCTTTCCACCGGCGCAGGTGAAGGTGACCGATATTGCACACATCGAAGAGATGAGGAGGACGGTATATGTGGGGAAACGTGCTGGTGGCCACTGATGGTTCGGAACGATCGGCCAAGGCGGTGGAGAGGGCTCTGGAGATTGCGGAGAAGGAAGGCGCGAAAGTGACCCTGATGGCCGTGGCCTATTATGCGCGGGACGACCTGGAGGAAATGCCTTTCAATATCCAGGGAAAACTTGAAGCGCAGGCCCAGAAAGCCCTCACGGAGGCCAAAGCGCTTTTTGACGCAAAAGGGATCGCCGTGAAGACCGTGCTCGAGACGGGCCTGGTTCCTGCGAACAACATCATCCGCAGGGCGGAGGAAGACAAGCACGACCTTATCATCATGGGCAGCACCGGCATCACCGGGCTCAAGCGGTTTCTGCTCGGAAGCACGGCGTCGAAGGTCGTCGCGCACGCACCGTGCAGCGTCGCGGTGATTCGATAGTGAAACCGGCGGTAAACCAGGGAAGTGGAGCCGGCCGTCGTTCGGTTCGGCGACAGGAACGCGGGCAGGAAGTCTCAATCTGGGGAACATGGAGGTTTAACCAATGCACAAGTTGTGGTCGAAGATTCTTGGATTCAGTAGCGCACTATTTCTTTTGATACCGGGAATGGCGCTCGCGGCCGGTGGTGGGCCGGTTGCGCCGATGGTCATAGTGGCCGACACCCGCAAGCTCAGCGGCATCATGGCATGGTGGGCCAATCTCTACAATGAAAGCCATCTCTACTTCACGATTCTCACCGTGGTACTCATTCCGGTGATCGGGGTGATCTTCGGTGTCGTGGCCGATATCGTCATGACTCACATCGGCATCGACCTGAAATCGAGGGAGTTGGCTGAACATTGATTGTCCGGCGAGGACGCGTTTTTTTGTTGCGACTTAGGAGGTTAATGATATGGATTGGCTCTATATTCTCATGCCCATTGCGGGCGTCAAGATTTTCTGGCCCGGCTTGATCATTCTCGGCATCGGTGTCGGTGTCATTGGCGGTTTCTTCGGAATGGGCGGCGCGTGGATGGTCACCCCCGGACTCAACATCCTCGGCTTTCCCATGGCATTCGCCATTGGCACCGACATCGCCCATATGGCCGGCAAGTCGCTGATTTCGACCATGCGCCACGGCAAGTTCGGAAACGTCGATTACAAGCTCGGCATGATCATGCTGGTCGGCACGGTGATCGGTTTCGAGATCGGGGCCCAGATGATCATGTGGCTGGAGCGGATCGGCAGCGTGGAACTGGTGGTGCGCTGGCTCTACATCCTGCTGCTCATGTTGATCACGTACATGGTGTTCGGCGACGTGCTCAAGAGGAGGAAGAAGGAGAAGGAAGCAGCCGCAGCCGGCAAGGAGCTCGACAAGCTGGCCACCGGTCTCGAGTGGCATAAGACGTTTCACAAGATCAAGATCCCCCCGATGATCCATTTGGACGTCGCCGGCATCTACTGTTCCGCGTGGCTGCCCATCATGGTCAGTTTCCTCACCGGCTGGCTGGCCGGCATTCTCGGGATCGGCGGCGGTCTCATCCGCATGCCGTCCCTGATCTACATCGTTGGTTGTCCGACTCACGTGGCGGTTGGAACGGATCTCTTCGAGGTCATGATCTCCGGACTCTACGGCGCGGCCACCTACACGTACAAGGGCAGGACCGAACTGGTGGCGGCCATCATCATGCTGATCGGGGCCGCGATCGGAGCACAGATCGGAACGGTCGCGACCAAGTACATCAAGGGTTACGGAATCCGGATCGCGTTCGGCTGCGCCGTCATCGGTTGCGCCATTTCCGTGGCTCTCAAGCTCATACCCACATACTTCCCCCAATCGAAGGCCTTCTGCGACGTTGCCGCCACGTTCTTCGTGCTGGCCGTTGTCAGTGCCCTGTCCCTGTACATCATGGTCAAAATGGTCCAGGGCGCCAAGCAGGAAGTGGCCCAGAAGAGAAAGAAGGCTGCCGCTATCGCGAGCTAGCCCGTGGGGTTGACGACGGTGTCATGAGACATATGAGAGGGAGAACCATAATGGCCAAGAATCGGACATGGATATATGCTCTGTTGTTCATACTGCCCCTGGTTTTTGCGAGCGGGTGCTCGGAATACTCCAAGGTTGACCAGGGGAGGGCGATCGCGCTGGACAAGGAAAAGCGTACGGTGACCATCATCAGGGACGAAAAGGCCGATCCCCAAAACCCGGATTACAGCCATCTGCCCCCGATGACCTACAGCCTGCCGACGGATCCGGCCGAAATGGGTCCGGAACCCAAGGTGGGGCTCAGGATGAATCTGGATGCCAAGTCCCGCCAGATCACGATCTTCGACCCTGCCTCGCAGAACTTCAAAACGATCACCTATACCCTGATCGAAGAGAAGGACAACGTGGGCAGGAACGATCCCCTCGTTTTCAACGAGGCGGAAAACAAGGCCAAGAAATTCCCGTCGGTGGACCGGGAAAAGAAGACCATCAGCATCTATTCCGGCCGACAGAAGATTTTTATCACCTTCTCCCTGCCGGACGAGTACTTCGCCCTGCCCGACCATACCTGGGATGCGGGCGACGAGGTGCGGATGACTTTCAAAGAGCCCGGCAAGGCCCTTCGGTTCATGAACATCAGCAGGACGGACATCTACAAGAAGTAAGTCTCAAAGGATCGCAAAGGGCCGCCGCCCGCATGAAGCGGCGGCTCTTTATCCAATCCTCCGAAAGCGAGCCGGGCGTTCAATCGGCAAGGACATCGGCAAGACCAGGGAATCTGGCGGATAAGGAATTGTTCACATGGATTTCTACAAGAAAATTGCCATAGCGATTGTGGACGTTGTCGTTCTCATCCAGCTGACGGTGAGCATCTACATTGCCAATTCGGATCTCGACAACTTCACCCCGCTGTTTTTCAAGTGCTTCTTTTCCATGCTCGTTCCCACGCTCATTCTGGCCTGCCTGCTCATGCGGAAATACTTCCCCAGGGAAACTCACCCCGCGTTATGACTCTGAATCAAATCACCGTGTGGAGGAATTGGACGGGCAGGTTTGGCGCGCTTCTGTGCGCCATCCTTGCCCTCGCCCTTATTGACGGGCTCTACGCCCAGTTCGGGCGCTCGCCCAACGACTTCGAGTTGCTTCCGGGGGAATCCGTCGGCGTCAACGGCCCCTTGAAGGACGACCTCAAAGGGGTGGACGAGCTTTCCTACGTCAGCACCTCAGGCTCCATCAAGCTGGTTTTCGAGGGACTGCACCGGGGCTTCTGGCTGGGTGGAGCCATGTGGCGCGGGACTTTGCGCACCGATCCCGAAATTCGCCCCGGCGTTTACGAAGTGAAAGTGAGCACGGGGAATCAGCCGGAAAAACCCACGGCCGTCCTGGTTGTAAGAGTATACGGGAACGCCCGGAGCATGCACCTGGATTCCAAGTCCTTCATCCTCCGGCATGCGGACGTCTCGCCGTGGCATGCCGCCCTGGCCGCCCTGGGGCTGCTGCTGTTGACGCTCGGGGTCGTCTACCTGATGTCGGGACAAAGGGAACGGCTGCTTCTGCGGAAAGGAATGGCGGAAGTCTACCACATCGTCAACACGGAGCACGGACGCGAAATCGCCTTTGGCCTCGGGACCCTCCACGGCGTGCGCGCGGGAGGGCAAGTGACGCTCCTGGACAAGAGCGGAACGCCCCTGGAGACCGTGGAAGTGAGGGCTGCGTCGGAGAGAGATGCCGTGGCGCGGGTGTCGTCCGAGTGCGAAGTGGAGCCCGGCACCCTGGTGAAAAAAGGATAACGGGACAAGACGACCCGGGCTCCACGGAACCCCGGAGTTTTTCCCCGCGGTGCGGCCGGCGGGGGTTCCCGCGCTCACCAATTCCCGCCCCGCGACCAGAGCGATGCCGCGCCCGGAAGGACAACCTACCGGGAGCTCTCCTTTCGCCCGCCGGCTTCGAGCTGGTAGTCGCCCTGGAGGAAGGCTTCGGCCATCAGGGCCACGCTCATGTCGCTGTCCATCAGCATGTCCATCTGCCGCGTAAACTGCAGGAGCCTGCCGATCTGGTCGAGCCGGTCTTCGATGATCTGCGCTTCATGTTTCTGGAACCTGGCGTCAACGCGGTCGGCCACGACTTCCACAACGAAGTCCAGGGCATCGAGTATCTTCGCGATGGCCCGGGCCCGCCGGGACCTGCGGATGTCGTCGGCGGCTCCGCCCTTGAAGGAAAAGGTGATGTAATTGTTTGAGATCGTCCGGCCGCAATAGGAATCGAGAACCCCGTAATGGTACCCGACCCTCGAGCTGAAGTTGAGGTACTTGTCGGATATGACGGCATAGCTTCTGTCCCCGAATCTCTCGGCGCCGGAGTAGGCCGGCGTGAGCATCTGTTCGCTCATGACCGACAGGAAGCCGCTGAGGTGAACGGGCCTCGGGCGGTGGTAGCGAAGGTCCTCGTGAAGCATGCCCTTGAGGACGGCGCAAAAAGGAATGGACGTCACCTGGTTCACCTTGATGCGATTGCGCCCTGCGGCTGATTCCTTGAGACCGCCGCCGAGATCGATGACGTAGAGATCGAGCGGGATGGGAGCTTCGAGCTTGGCCGCGCCGCCGGTGGTTTCGGAGACGTGATCGCTGATCCGGAACATCTCCGTGTATGACGATTCGTGCACGAATCTCATGATGTCGTGAATGGATTTGCAGTGTTCCGGGGTGAACTCCGGCGATTTCGGGTCGAAGAGGCGCAACGGCACGATCCATTCGCTCACCCGTTTGAGGGTTTCGTACACGGGGGTCCCTTTCATATGGGATTCCCTCGGGATTTGCAGGCTGAGCAACTCCTGCACCTTCCCCTGGTAGACTCTTCCGGAATAACCGTCCACCGTGATTTCGGTGCCGCCCGGGATGGAGCTCGTTGCGACTTTCGCGTCCAATATCGCGGGGATGCCGAATTCGCGGGCAACGGAGGCCATGTGCCCGGTCACGCTTCCGGAATCCGTGACGATAGCGGAGGCCTTGTTCATCACGACGACGTACTTGGGCGAGGAGTGTTTGGCGACGAGTACGGCGCCGTCCGGAAAATCGACGAGATCCTCTTCGGAGCGAACCAGGAACGCCTTTCCGAAACCGACTCCCGGCGACGCGACGGCGCCGTCCGGTACCAGGAGAGGGTATTGGCTCAGTTCCGGTATGGTCCTGGCTTCCTGCTCCGCACCGCGGCTTTCCAGGCGCAAAGGTCTGGTTTGAAGCACGAGAATGGTCCCGTCCCGGTCGAGCGCCCATTCCATGTCCTGTGGGCATCCGTAGTGTTTCTCAAGCCGTGCGGCATAGTCGGCGAGGAGCCGGATCTGTTCGCTCGAAAGACAGGGAGCATCCCGGAGGTCTTCAGGCACGGGGATTTCGATCAGCCCCCCGTCCGGGTCGCTCGCCAACTGAACGGGTTTGTGCGAGACTTTCGTCTCGAGGATCGCGAATGTCGAATCCTTTGCGACCGTGTAGGAGTCGGGGGTGATGACGCCGTCCACGGCGTAGGGCCCAAGACCCCACACGGCGGTGATGATGACGTTGTCCTGCAGCAGGTTGAAGGGGTGACGCGAGTACACGATGCCGCTCGCCACGGAATCCACCATGCGCAGGCACGCAACGCTCATGGCGACATCTTCGTCGCGGATTCCCATGTTCAAACGGTAGGAAATGGCCCGCGGCGTGAAAAGGCTGCCGATGATGAAGACATAAGTCTGCACGATCTTGTCGTGCGAGACGTTGAGCAGGGACAGATATTGACCGGCAAAGGAAAGGTCGCTGTCCTCCCCGATGGCGCTGCTTCGCATGGATATGCGCGGGCGCCCGCCCCGGGAGACCTCTTGCGGGACCCGGCGGATCATTTGCTCGTAGGATTCCAGTATGGCTTCCCGTAACTCCTCGGGGACCGGTGCCGTGATGATGAGCCGCTGAATGTCCTCCCCGGCCAGATTGAAACTCTCGGGGTCTTTGGGATCGAGCTCCATTTTCCTTTTCTGAATCTCGTCGACGAGCTCGTTTCTGGCGAGGAAAAGATCATAAGCGGCGGTGGTTATGGCGAATCCTTCGGGAACCGGGAGTCCCACCCGGTTGAGAACCTCGCCCAGGTTGGCGCTCTTTCCGCCCACCGTATCCACCATTTCCTTGGTGACGCTCGAATAGGGCAGGGTCAGCCGAGCCTGGGAGGTCTCCTTCCTGACCAGCACTTCTTCCTTCACTCGCGTGTTGATCCGTTCGAATGCATCGAAGAGGTGAGGGTATTTCTGCGCGGAAAGCGCGTTGAGGCTCCGGATCATGCGCAGGGTGTGAAAGGTGGCGCGCGCGACCTGTGTTCTCACATAGGACATGCCGAAAATCTGCTGGCCGCGGAGTTTCTCTTCGAGGTCAGTGATGATTTTGAGCAATTCCTTATTGGAAGCGAGCAACTCTTGAAAACTCTCGTACCTCGCCCGAAACGCCTCCGAAAAATCGCTTTTCGGGGCTTTGGCTCGGCGCGGCTTAAGCCAACTGAGAAATTTGAATCTTTCCGACATATGCGGGAGTCGCTCCGAAAATGCGGGCTTTCCGAGGAAAGGCCCCGGATTCGATACTTGTTCTCTTGGATACTAAACGTTGGGCATGCATAGTTCAACAGCTAATCCGCCTCCGGGTCTCCGCCGGCAAAGCTTTCAACGCGAACGGCCCACTTCTGCGACGCCCGGTTCCCGGGCGTTCGGGCGGTGGCCGCGAGCCGCCCGGGACGTCCGAATTCGATTGCCAGCCGGCGCCTTTCGCATATATTATTCATTTCATCAACCTCTATTGGAACAAGGTGTCACTCCATGAGCGGACTGGACGACGCAGGCGGGAATCTCCACCCTGATGGGCAGGCAGTCCATAGGAAGAGCTATTCCGAGCTGTACGTCAAATTCATAACACTCACGCTGATCTGCTCGGTGGTCCCCATTCTCCTGGTGGGATACGGCATCTACAGGTATTACTCGGAGTTCTCCACAGCCCGGATGGAGGAATACTTTCAGAGGAAAGTTGAATACAATCAGAATGTTATCGAACTGTTTTTGAAGGAGCGGACGGCGGACCTGACGCTGGTCGCGCTGAGCCACCCTCTGGAGTATCTGAAGGAACCCGCCAATCTAAAAAGGCTCTTCGGGATTCTCAACCACAAGGACCCGTATTTCGACGACCTGGGGGTCATTGGGGAGAACGGGAAACACCTCGCCTACCACGGTCCTTTCGACCTGATGGACAAGGACTATTCGCAGACTTTCTGGTTCAAGGGACTCCTGGAGAAGGGGGTCTATATCAGCGACATGTTCATGGGATATCGTAAAATCCCTCACTTCATCATTGCCATTCTTCGTTCCGAAGGGGGAGCGAAGTGGATACTGAGAGCTACCATATACACGGAGTCTTTGAGCTCCCTGCTGCAAAACGTCAAGATCGGCAGGAGCGGCGAGGTGTTCCTGCTCAACGAGCAAGGCATTTATCAGACCAGTCCCCGACTCGGCGGCAAGATCATGATGCAGTCCCCGTTCGACATGGATATGTTCAGCGGCGAGAGCGGGGTGAGGATGCTGGAATACGACTCCGAGGAGATGGGGTTGCGCAGGTCCCGGCAGGTGGTGGCTTACTCCTGGCTCAAGGAACCACGCTGGCTCCTGGTGGTGAAACAGGACCAGGCCGAGGTGGTCGAGGAGGTGAGCCGCGCCAACCGGGCGATTATGATCTTTCTTTCCATAAGCATCATCGCCATCCTGATCGTATCGGTGATCACGACGCGTCACATGATCAAGACCATCGAGAAACGCGATGAAGGGGAGGAACGACTCAACAGGCAGTTGCTGCAGGCGAGCAAGCTGGCTTCCATCGGGGAGTTGGCCGCGGGCGTGGCGCACGAGATCAACAACCCGCTGGCCGTCATTCTGACCGAAAACCAACTGGTCAGGGATATGGCCGACGAGGCGGCGAGCTTCGACGGAGAATTCAAGCAGCAGCTCTATGAGTCGATGGACCAGATCGATGCCCAGATCCATCGCTGCAGCCGCATCACGCAAAACCTGCTCAGGTTTTCACGACGCATCAAATCCAAAGCGGAGATGGTGGACATCAATGCGTGTTTTGCGGAGGTGATCGAGCTTATCCAGAAGAGGGCGCAGACGAGCGGGGTGCAGATCGTCGCGGAATTCGAGCCGGGGCTTCCCTCCTTGCTGGCCGATGCCTTCCAGCTCGAACAGGTGCTTCTGAACTGCGTGACCAACGGCATCGACGCTCATGAAGGGAAACCGTACGGAACCATTCGCGTCAAGACACGCCATGACGAGAAGCGAAACGGGATCGAGATCCGCATATCCGACACCGGGTCCGGAATTCCACCGGAGCACCTCGACAGGATCTTCGATCCCTTTTATACGACCAAGCCGGTCGGGAAAGGAACCGGCCTGGGATTGTCGATCTCATACAGTATCATCAAATCCCTGGGAGGAGAGATTTCCGTCAACAGCGAGGTGGGCAAGGGAACGGATTTCATTATTTTCCTTCCGCTCGGATCTCAGGGCGCCGGCCGGGAAGAGGCGGCTCCGCCTTCATAGGACCAGACGATGCAGAAAGCCAGGATCCTGTTGGTCGATGACGAAGAAGCTTTCGCGAACAACCTGTCCAAACTGCTCTCGAGGAGAGGATACGCGGTGGCGGTGGTCCATGACGGGCAGAGCGCCGTCCGCGCCGTGGACGAAGAGGAATTCGACGTGGTGATTCTCGATCTCAGGATGCCCGGAATGGATGGCATCGAGACACTCAAAATCCTCAAAAGAAGAAAGCCTCTTGTGGAGGTCATCATTCTGACGGGGGAAGGCTCCATAGAAACCGGCCTCGACGGGATGCAATACGGGGCGTTCGACTACACGTTGAAGCCGATCCAACTCGACGAGCTGCAGGAAAAAATCGGGCAGGCCCACCAGCGCAAGCTGATTCACGAGGCGGCCCTGGACACCGGAAAGGATGCGTGAGGGCAAATCGAAATGGCAGAGTCGATACGAGTGTTGCTGATCGATGACGAAGTGCTTTTCACCGAATCGCTGTTGAAGGTTCTTCGAAGGCGGGGGATGGCCGTGCGGACAGCCCCGGACGGGCCGACGGGTCTGGAGCTGCTGTCAAAGGAAGAGAGCGACGTCATCGTCCTGGATGTGCGGATGCCCGGCATGGACGGCCTGGCGACTTTCAAGGCCATACGGGAGCTCGATCCCGTCACGCCGGTGATCATCCTGTCGGGGAACATCGATATGAAAGAGGTGTCGGAGGCACTCCGAATGGGATGCGACGAGATTCTTCTCAAGCCGTGCCCTTTGGACACCCTGGTTACGAGCATCGAAAACGCCTACGAACGCAAGTGTTTCTCCATGGACGTTGCGCAAAAGGAATGATGCCTTAGGAGCGTGAAATCTCCTCCAGCGCGTAGTCGCCTTTCAAGAACGCATCCTTGAAGATATCGACGGCGTCGTCGCTTGTCATCGCCGCATCCATCTGGCGAAAGAACTGCAAAAGAGAGCCGAGCATTTCGAGGTGCTGGACCGTCTCCTCGCGGGTCGTCTTGCTCAAACGGCCGCTGACCAGGTCGTGTTCGAGCTTCACGGTGAATCCGTGTTCCTTCAGGATGCCCGCGATGGCTTTCGCTCGTCGCGCTCTTCGTACGATGTCCGCCGCACCTCCATGAAACACCATGCTGATGTAATTCTTGTTCTGCGTGAGGCCGCAGTAAGTGTCGACCACACTGAAATGGTAGCCGACCCTGGCGGTATAGTTGAGATAGTTGTCGGAGATGATGGCGTAGCATGGATCCCGAAAGGAGGATTCTTCCTCCGGACTGGTGATGGCGTGCCGCATCACGATGGAAGCAAAACCCCGAAGATCGATCGGTCTCGCCCCGAAACGCGGGATCTTTTCGTGGAGCATGCCCTTGAGCAACGCGGAGAGCGGCGCCGACGCGATGTCGGCACGCTTGATCTTGCGTTTCTTGGGCGTTCCGGAAAGACCGCCCCCGAGGTCCAGAACATACAGGTCGATGGGCAGGAAAATGTCGAGGTAGTAGCTGGATGCCCTCAGATCGCCGACGTTGTCGCCCAGCATGAACATTTCCCGATAGGATTTCTCGTGGATGTACCGGGCCATGTCGTGGAGCGTCCGGCATCCGTCGGCCGTGAAGGACGCCGAACCGGGGTCCGTGAGGTTCAGAGGGGATATCAGGTCCCAAAGGCTTTTGAGAAAACGGAATCCGGGGGTGTTTCGCCTCCATGCGGCGGAATCCGCTTCCTGTCGTTTTTCGAGCTCCCTGTCGATCAGGTCGGGCGCTTCGCCCTCGTAGACAAAACCGTTTCCCGCATCGACGGTGACGATTGCGCCGTTGGGGATCACCCGGGTTGCGTTCCCGGTGTTCAGCAGGGTCGGGATTCTGAATTCCCTGGCCAGCGAAGCCATGTGCCCCGTGGTGCTGCCTGCATCCGTGACAATCGCTCGCGCCTTGGACATCAGCCGGATGAACCGGGGCGAAGAGCGCCTGGCGACGAGGACCCCTCCTTCAGGAAAAGATTCCGTGTCGTCATCGTCCGACATGTGAACGGCCGGTCCGGCACCGACTCCCGGACAACCCGTTTCGCCGCAGTCCAGCAACAGCGGCAAATCGAGTGGCCGGCGCGTGGCGGAAGCCTCCCGGGCCGCCAGGCGCAGGGGCCGTGACTGGAGGAGAATCAGGCGCCGGTTCGAGTCCATGGCCCATTCGATGTCCTGCGTGACGCCGAAATGAGTTTCCAGTTGAACCGCCCAGCGCGCAAGCTGCAAAGCTTCATCATCCGTCAGGCTGGACTTCGCCGCATCGACGTCGCTCATCTCCACTTCCTGCACGCCGAGGCCGGGAGCAAAGACGACATGACTCTTCTGGGCGGAAGCAACCCGGAGGATTTCAGGCGCCTCCGTGTTCCTGGAAACGTGAATCACTTCGGGAGAGGTTTTGCCGTCCACCAGGAGGACGCCAAGACCTTTGACCGCCTGGATCAGCACCCTGCCGGAATCCGGTCGGGTGGGATCGCGTGAAAAGACGACGCCGCTGGCCGCCGCGTCCACCATTGCGATGAAACCCACGGCCATCTGCGCCGATTCGCCCGGGATGCCGTGAAGAAGACGATATTGCACCGCCTCGTTGGAATAGAGGCTTGCAACGACCCGGCGGTAGGCATCGCACAGATGCTCCCGTGGAACGTTGAGCAGGGAGAGAAACTGGCCCGCAAACGAAAAGTCGCTGTCCTCGCCGACGGCGCTGGACCGGGCGGCAAGGGTGGGTTCGGCGCCGAGCCTGCGGGCAAGGCGGTCGTAGGCCTCTTCGATCTTTTGCGCGAGCGCGGGTGGAACGGGGAGCGACAATATGCGGTCCTGCAGGGTGCGGCTCAGCCGATCGGCGTCGTGCGGGGTCAGCGGATCGAGGTGCGTTTCCTGTATCCACGAACGGATGCCGCCGTCTTCAAGAAAATGACGGTACCCCTCGGTGGTGACCACGAAACCGTCCGGAGTGGGCAGACCCAGGGTATTGGCCAGCTCGCACAGGTGGGCCATTTTGCCTCCGGCCAGTTCGGCATGCGCCGCCGAAACCTCCGACATGTCCAGGAGCAGTTCCCTGGACGGTGATTCCGTCGCCTCTTCGATGATCTTCGACAAGGAAGCCGTGATCCGCTCGAATGCGCTCCTGAGCCCGGCATAGCGGTCGGAGGAAATCGCGTTGATGCTTTCGACCATCGCATGAATGTCCGAAATGAGGCGGATCACCTTCCGCTTCACCTGCGGGCGGTCGGTGAGCTCGCCCCCCTGGAGCTTCGCATCCAGTTCGCCGAGGTTTTCCAGGAAACTGTGGTTTGCCGAGATGAGCTTGCGAAACTCGGTGTGATAGAGCCGCAGCCTCGCTACCTGCAGAGCGTGGTCCACGGTGTCTTCCCGGCGCAGCCCGATGATCTCCAGGAATTGCAGCAAGGCGCGCCACGCCCGGCGAGCAATCGTCTCCCCACCCGACTCGGGAGGAGTCGCCGCATCGGTTTGCGGCGGGAGGCCGGGATCGATGCCCGTCTGTTGTGGTGAGTTCACGGGTTCTCCTGCTGTAGAGCCATACGAGATGGTACGACACCCTGATCGCGACTTGACGGTCAAGTGTAACCGAACGCCGAGCCGGTGCAAAGCGGGATGGGTTGTGTTATCGGGGATAATCCCGAGCGCCTGTAAGAAACATCGGGTTTTCGTATGCCATGAACACGCGCAACCGGCGGCGAAGCGAAGTCCGGCGGCGAAAAATCCTTGCCCGCCGGATTTTTTCCCGGCCGGCGGAAAATCGGGCAGGCCCTCCTGTCCGGGTCGGGCAAGCCCCGCGCTTGCGCCCGCCCGGAACGATCCCGGGCCGCAAGCCGCGATGCCCCCGGTTTGCCCTGAATTCGCGCCCGGAACCGGATATTGTTCCAGGGTGCATTCAAGACGGCGGCATCGGGTGGAAGGGCGGAAAGCCCTTCCCGTGTGGGATTGCGTGTACGGGAGAGGGTTTTGTCTTTTCCCGCCTCGTCCAAACCCGTCAGGCGGGAGGATGCCCGGCGGCGGAAGTGATGAGGTCCACCAGCTTCAGAATCGGAAATGGCTTGAGAAGGTATGCGTATGCACCGCCGGCCGACAACTCTTCCTCTTCACCAATGGAAAAATGGCCCGTCAGCACGAGCACGCGGGTTTCGGGCGACAGTCTTTTGATCTCCTGCAGGGCCTGGATTCCGTCCATTCCGGGCATCTTCACGTCGAGGACAACCACGTCGAAGGCTTTCCCGGCAACAAGCGGCAGGGCCGCGAGACCGTTGTCGGCCACCTCGACGTCAAAGCCCCGGCGACGCAGCACTCGGCTCATGCTGGCGGTGAATTCGACTTCATCGTCAACGAGGAGCACCCTGATCCCGCTCATGAACGACTCAATTTCTCCCGAAGGCAGCGCACGAGATTCTTCGCGTCTTTCTTGCGAATCCCGTAAATCACGATGGGGTCCGTATCCGGAACGGCGTCCACGGTCTTCACTTCGATCCACCGGGTGGGGAGGAGCAGAGCGTGAAGCACGCCCAAGGCGCCGAGTCCGAGGAGGAAAGGGCCCGTAATGGAGAGCCAGCTGTGAAAAGCCAGTGCAATCCCGCAGAACATGACCCCCAGAATGATCTCTCCGGACCGGACCTGGAAGCGTTTCTTCAAGGCGAGGATCCGGTCCAGGGGAACAACGTCGATGGATGTCTCGTCCCGAGTGTCCGCCGTGGGCGGCTGGGTTGGCATGATGGTGGATCGCAGGCGAAACAGCCTCCTGTTTGTGAGGAAAAGGCTGGTCGCCTGCTGCGCGGGTTCGCGCAGGATAGACTGCATGAGCCGAAAGTGAGTCCACACGAAGTGGTGCTCGCATTCAATGGACTCACCTTCGGCCATTCTTCCCGTGATGAGCGCGCGATAGAGGGCGACGGTCCGTTCGGCGAGTTTCGCCTGGAAAACCCTTTCCGTCAGATCCCCTCTGTCGCGCTTCGGGTAGAGCTGCGCGATCTCCCTGCGCAGGTCCGCGGGATCAGTCTTCATACGGGTATGCACCGGGCGAAACCTTCGATGCGTGATATCCCGGCAGCAGTGAGACGACAACGGCTACGACGACGACAAAGGTGACCACGAAAGCATACCAGTAGTCTTTTGCCGCGATGGATTCATACAGCCAATAGGCAAGAAACCCGTACAACAGTATGTTGAGAAAGATCTGCATTGTGCCGTCTCCTTTAGATGAGAGCATCCTTCAACCAGAATATATAGATCAAGCCCGCCGCTCCCAGGGAAAAGAGCAAGAGAATACACCAGTACACCGCCATGGAATCCAAGAGCGATTTCATCTTCCAGCACTCCTTCCTGCAATCCGAAAGTCACGATTTCGGCAATTCCGAGTCCCCTCTCCCGTCATGGATTCGGGAACCCTGCCGGAAGCTCATCCCGCTACGGCACAACGACAAGCGAGGGTATCCACGCGGGGACCCACTTGCCGTGGCGGTGCCTCACCGCGAAGTAGACGAGAGACAAAATGAAGAGGCATAGGAAAATCATCTCGCCCAGGGTGAAGACGACCGCAAAAAAGTTGAGGAACTCGTACTTCTGCGCGGAGAGCATATAAACGAGCCTGAGGAAAGCCCCCACCGTCGCCAGGATCAGCGAGTAGCTCAGGATGTACCGGATGGCGGGCCCACGAACGTAGGACGTGGCAATGCTGCCGAACTGCGCGCCGAACATGGCGCCGATGATCATGAAGAAGACCGCCATGATGTCGACGTTGCCGCTTGCGAAATGCCTCAACGCTCCGTACCCGCCGGATACCACGATTTCCAGGAGGTCGGTGCCCACGGCGATGTGCGTGGTGGCGCCAACCACGTAGACGAGGGCCGGAACCCGAATGAAGCCGCCGCCCACGCCGAAGAACCCTGCCAACACGCCCGTGGCGATGCCGACCAGGACGACCACCCACATGGAGATGACGATCCGGGCCACGTGGCAGCGAATGATGGGAAAAAGCGAGATGCTCTGGAAGAACTTCGGGATGTTGCTGGTGCTCAACTCGCGTCCCACCGTCTTTCCTTCCTTGGCAAGCTCCTGGATCTTTTTCTGCGCCCGGTGGGTTTCAATCTGCGTGTAGAGAAAAAGACCGACCATGATTCCGACAGAGCCGGTGAGCAAGGCGATTCCCGAGAGGCCGATGGACTTCGTGTAGTTGAGGAGCCTGACCCCCATCTCCACGCCCATCATGGTGCCGCCCACCATGGCGAGCCCCAGGACCCAGTCGATGTTTCCCAATTGGCGGTGCCTGATGGTCGCAACGACCGACTTGCCGGCGATGTGGGTGACGTCGATTCCGGAGGCCATGTACCCGGGAAAACCGAATACGATCAGAGCGGGCGTGACCATGTAACCGCCGCCCACCCCGATGAAACCTCCAACCATGCCGACCGTCATGCCGGTCAGGACGAGAAGGAATATTGGCGCTTGAACTCCTGCAATGATGAAGTCAAACATGAATCCGTCTCCTTTCAGGTCAGTGAACACCCTCGTAGTGCTTGATCTTGGTGAGCTTAAGCCCGCACATGTCCGTGAACCCCTCGGCCATCATGCCCAGGGCAAACCCCAGGACCAGGATGAACGCTACGCACCAGGCACCGCCCCATTCGCTCGTTTGGATGCCTTTGTGCTTGAAGGTGTCCTTGAACTTGAACCCCTTGGCTTCTTTGACCTGCATCGGCACCGTCACCTTCAAGGTATTTCCGTCGAGAGTGACCCGTTTGCCCTCCTCGACCGTTTTCTTGTCGATGATGCCGTTGGTGTTGGCCGGAAGACGGTCTCCCTTCTTCACCGGGACGGCCTGCAACCCTTCGATTGTCTCGAAGGAACCGATCTGCAGAACGGCCGGTTTGTCCTTGCCGGCATCTTTGAAAGCATTCGCATTGACGGCCCAGCCGTCGGATTTCGCCTTGTAGTAATACCACGATACCAGAGTTCCGTTGTAGTACTCGATCCATAGATAACTAATGAGTGCTGCGGCTATCGCAGTCCAGACGACGAACTTGATCGTACCTTTTGTCTTTGATGGTTCAGCCATGCCGGTAACTCCTCTATCCAGTGTGCAATTCCACTTCCAAAAGGTCGTCAGCGTCCCATGATCTTTCCGTGGATAGTCACCTCCTTATCGTTATCTGTTGTCGATTATGAAAAACCCACCACAGTCCCTCTACCGGCAACAAGGGGGGAGCCGGTCGAAACAGGAAAGAACACCACCGGCCGCTCGGCCGACGCTTGTCTGAAGCTGCGCGGGGACCGCGCCGCCAAAAACTCACCTCGTGAAGTATTGCACAATTTGCCGCGCAATTCCCGCCCGCTAAACCCCGCCAGCGCGGACGGACCGTCGTCGGACATACCGTTCTCGGGTACGTCCGCATTTTTCATTTTCAAGGAATCTGCGAAGGGAAACACCGGGATGCGCCGACGCAGGGAGGCCGAGCTTACCCCGGAAAACCCCTCTCGTTCGAACGACCTTCATAACCCGGGACCCCTTGCCCGGGGCAGTACCGTTCCTTTCAAGACCGGGAGAAGCACCATCGCAGATGCTCAGCCGCCTGCCTGGGCAGGCTGGTTAGTTCAGGATGCCACATTCAACCAACTCGACCATTTGCGCGACCCATTGTAAATAGACGAAACCTGCTTGTCAACAATCATGTGACACGATTAAGTGACATAATCACCTGATATCACTAAAGTGAAACTATCAGGTGACACAGCAAAATCATCGGGGAGCCTGCTTTTTCAGTCGCGGAGCGTCCGGAACATCTTATGCGCATCCGATACGGGACCTTACTCTCTTATGTCGTTCGCGAGCCGCCGTCCTGTCGAAATGCCCGCGACGCCGCACCGGCTGTTCGCAAGCCCTCCGCATCGATTCCGGAGTGCGCGAAGGCAGGGACATTCTATATGAATTTCACGGATTATGAAGAAAAACATGGTGGTTAAGCTCAAAAGTCTTATATTTCAGTTCAAGTCGTTCGACCTTTCCCGACCCGTCGTTTCGGACCTCCTGGGCGCCCGTTCCGGGCAGATGGAAGGCCTGGACTGCGGGCCTCTCCATCGGCCGCGGGACCGCAAACGTTTAGGAATACAAATGAGAGCCGTGCGATCGTGAACGATTCGGACTCAACAAGGAGCGTCGGGGAATTCGGGACCGTAACCGCAGCGCAGGCCATTTTGGGCGAATCCGCCCGGCTGCCCTGGCACAGACGGCTCCTGCCTTTCCTGGGACCGGCCTTCGTGGCGGCGGTCGCCTATATCGATCCGGGGAATTTCGCAACGAACATCCAGAGCGGCGCCAGGTTCGGTTATGCCTTGTTGTGGGTCGTGATCGCCAGCAATGCAATGGCGATCCTGATCCAGGTCCTGTCGGCCAAGCTCGGTATCGCATCGGGGTTCAATCTTGCCGAAGTCAGTCGTGAGAGGCTGCCGGTCCCGCTGGTGTGGGTCATGTGGGTGGTGATGGAGGCCGTGGCCATGGCGACGGATCTGGCCGAATTCATCGGCGCGGCGGTGGGTTTCTTTCTTCTTTTCCACATTCCGCTGTTTTGGGCCGGGTTGCTCACGGCTTTGATCACCTTCCTGATCCTGGGTCTGCAGCGATACGGGTTCCGTCCCTTCGAGGCGGTGATCAGCGTGCTGATCGGCATCGTGGCGCTCTCGTATCTCATCGAGCTCGTGCTGGTGCGTCCGGATTGGGGGCAGATCGTGCAGGCCGCCGTGGCGCCGGGGTTCAAGGGGGATGAAAGCGTTTTGCTGGCGGCGGGAATTCTCGGGGCGACGGTCATGCCCCACGTGATCTATCTGCACTCGGCCCTGACGCAGGGGCGTATCGTGGTGAGGGATCCCGCAAAGCTCAAGCGACTGTTCCGCTTCGAATTGATGGACGTGGTGATCGCCATGAGCATCGCCGGGGCGGTCAATTGCGCCATGCTCATCATGGCGGCCGGGACGTTCCACGCGAAGGGGATGGTCGAGGTCGGGACGATCGAGGAGGCGTACCGAACGCTGAGCCCGCTGCTGGGGAACGCCGCGAGCACGATTTTCGCCATATCGCTCCTGGCCTCCGGGCTTTCCTCGTCTGCCGTGGGCACCATGTCCGGGCAGGTGGTGATGCAGGGGTTCATGCGGTTTCATATCCCGTTGTGGATTCGAAGACTGGTGACCATCCTGCCTTCCCTGATCGTCATCGGGCTCGGCCTGGACCCGACCCATACGCTCGTGGTGAGCCAGGTGGTGCTCAGTTTCGGACTGCCGTTTGCGGTGATTCCCCTGGTTATTTTCACGAGCGATGCAAAGCTCATGGGCGTCCTGGCGAACCGGCCGACGACGACGGTAATCGCTTATGCCGTGGCCGCATTGATTCTTTCTTTGAACGTTTACCTGCTGTACACTCTTGCTTTCGGCGGATGATTTACGGGTGGGGAGCGCCTCGCCGTGCCGGAGGGTTATTCGATGTTTTCACGCATGCTGGTGCCGCTGGATGGCTCGCGCCTGGCCGAATCGGTGCTGGGAATCGTCGAGCGGCTGGGAAGACTTACGGGGTGTGCCGTCACGCTCCTGCACGTGATCGAGAAGGCTCCTCCCTTCAACATCCATGGCGATACGCACCTGCGTGAAGCGCGGGAAGCGGAAACGTACCTCCGGACGATCGCTGAACGGCTGCGAGCTTGCGGGCTGTCGGTGGACATGCACGTCCATACCGTGCCTCTGGGGGACATTCCGCGGAGCATTGCGGAGCACGCGGCGGAGCTCGATCAGGACTTGGTCGTGCTCTGCACACACGGCAGGGGAGGGGTGAAGCGGTTTGTGTTCGGCAGCAACGCCGAACAGGTGGTAACGCACGGCCTGACGCCGGTGCTGCTCGTGAGGGCCGATGAGGAGGGTGCGGCACGGGTTTTCGGACCCGATCGGATTCTGATCCCGGTCGAGCCGGGGGCACCCGGGGAGGCCGCCGTCCGGGCGGGGGCGGAGATGGCCGGGTTGACCGGGGGCGAGCTTCACCTTCTGAGCATCGTTCCAACGCCGGGAAGCGTGAGTGCGGAAGAGGCCGCGACCGGCCGGTTCATTCCACGCGCCGCCCGGCATGTGTTGGAGATGGCCGCGGAGGAGGCCGCCGTTGCGCTCACGGGCGAAGTCGAGAGGCTTGCGGCGGCTGGGATCAAGGTTAGAGGAAGGGTCGAGCGCGGAGAGGCGGCGGCCGTGCTGGTCGAGTGTGCGCGCAAAGTCGATGCCGACCTGATCGTCATGCCCACGAAAGGTCCTGCCGGGCTGGGCGGCTTTTGGGCGAACGCGCCGGCACGAAAGGTGGCGGCGCAATTCGACGGTCCGCTGCTGTTGATACGGGCTCCGGAAGAGCCTGGACGGCAAGGCCGCGTCTGCACTGGGACAACGTCATGAAGTGAACAGGGGTGCCGAGGGGTATGATCAATCGTGTCGGTTTGCGGGGCGGAATCCTGACGGTGATCGTTTTGCTCGTGTCGGTGACCATTGCCTCGAGCCTGTTGGGCATCTGGTGGATACGGCGCGCCACCTCGCTTTTCGTCAATTCCATTGACACGAGCGTGGCGGCCGTGAACGTCACCCAGGAGCTCGAAACGGCTCTGGCCATGCAGAGGGGGTTGTTGAGCTACTATTTCCTGGACGGGAACGCCGAGTGGCTGACCCAGCTGGATCATCACCGTTTGGGATTCGAGGAATGGCTGAAGAAGGCGAGGGAGCTGTCCCGTTCGGACAGGCACCATGAGCTGCTCAACGAAATCGAGTCCAAGTACGTTCGTCATAACGGCGCAAGGGACCAGGCGATAAGCCTCTATGATTCCGGGAACAGGGATGGCGGCCTGAAGCTCGTCCGGGAAACCCGCAATCCCTTCTATTCCGTAAGGGAGCTTTGCGAGCAGTACAAACAGATGCAGTACCGCGAAATATCCCTGGTGAGGACAAACATCCTGGAACGGATGAGCCTCCTGCGTTCCATTTCCTTCGCGGTCATGGGTTTGGGGATCGCGCTCGGCCTTGGGCTTGTGATCCTGATTCACAGGCGGATCCTCGAGCCCATCGGCCGGCTGGCCGTCGAGACCGGACGAACGGGTTCCCGCCCCGCCGATGAGGTGAAAGCTCTGGCGGAGAATGTGCACGGGCTGCTCAAGGACGTGGACCGGACCCAGACCCAGTTGCAACAGAGCAGGGAGCATCTGCTCCAGTCCGAGAAGCTGGCCCTCGTGGGGAAACTGGCGGCAGGGGTGGCGCACAGTATCCGCAACCCGTTGACATCGGTGAAGATGCGCCTTTTCACGATGGAAAGGACCCTCGACCTGTCCTCCAACCAGAAGGAGGACTTCGACGTGATCTCCGATGAGATTCGTCACATCGACAACATCCTGCAAAACTTCCTTGAGTTCTCACGGCCTCCGAAGCTTAAGATGCAGCGGATCAGCCCGTCCGATGTCGTGGACATGGCGATCCAGTTGCTGCGGCACCGGATCGAATCTTACGGGGTCACGCTCGAGCTTTACCGGCAGCGCCGGCTGCCGGAGATCGAGGGGGATCCCGAGCAACTCAAGGAAGTCCTGGTGAACCTCATCGTCAACGCCTGCGAGGCGATGGGGGATGGAGGGAAGATCCTGATCCGCGAGGAGGAGGGGGTCACCGAACCGCAGGGGCGCGTGGCTGTGGTGCGCGTGAGCGACAATGGGCCCGGGATCCCGGAGGCTATCCGGGAGAAGGTGTTCCAGCCCTTTTTCAGCACCAAGGAGGAGGGCACCGGGCTGGGGTTGAGTATTGCCGCGAGGATCATCGAGGAACACAAAGGCTGTCTCAATCTGCGGGCCCGGCAGAGCAAGGGGGCCACGTTCATCATTACGCTTCCGTGTAAGGAGGACGGCGCTTGGCTGCGATCCTGATTGTGGATGACGATCCTCAACTGCGGCAGAGCTTCGAGAAGCTGCTCAGCCAGGAAGGGCATTCCGTCAAGACGGCGCCTTCGGGGGAGGCCGGGCTGGCCGTCGCGCGCTCGGCCGAGCTGGACCTGCTCATCATGGATGTGTGCCTGCCCGGCATGAGCGGTCTCGAAACGTTCCAGGCGATACGCCGGTTCGAACCGCGGCTGCCGGTCATCATCATGACGGCGTTCGGGACCACCGAGACGGCCATCGAGGCGACGAAAATGGGGGCCTTCGACTACGTGCTCAAGCCCTTCAACATCCCCGAAATCCTGGTGCTGATCGATCAGGCCATCGAGGCGGGGCGGTTCATGAGATCGCGCGTCGAGCTGGACGTCATCCCCGAGGCGGCCTCCAAGGAAGCCATCGTCGGACGGAGCAAGGCCATGCAGGAGGTTTACAAGGCCATCGGCAGGGTCGCATCCACCGACGCCACGGTGCTGATCAGAGGGGAATCGGGAACGGGCAAGGAACTGGTTGCGAGGGCCATCTACCAGCACAGCCAAAGGGCCGACAAGCCGTTTCTGGTGATCAACTGTGTGGCCATACCGGAAACCCTGCTCGAAAGCGAGCTGTTCGGCTATGAAAAGGGCGCGTTTACGGGCGCGGTCAATCGCCGGGTCGGGAGAATCGAGCAAGCCAACGGGGGCACGGTTCTGCTCGATGAAATCGGGGACATGCCGTTCTCGATCCAGGCGAAGATTCTGAGGCTGCTGCAGGAGAAGAGCATCGAGCGTCTCGGGGGGCGCGAACCGATTCCCGTGGACGTTCGAATCATTGCCGCGACCAATCGCGATCTCGAAGCCTCGCTTGCCGAGGGGAAATTCCGGGAAGACCTTTATTATCGGCTGAAAGTGGTGACCTTGTGGCTGCCGCCTCTGCGGGAGCGGCCCGAGGACCTGGCGCTCCTCGCCGAATATTTCCTCATGCGGTATGCCCGGGAAATGGAGATCGACAACCCGGGGATGGCGGACACGGCGAGGGGAGTGCTCCAGGGGTATTCCTGGCCCGGGAACGTCAGGGAGTTGGCCAATGCGGTCCAGAAGTCCCTGATCTTCAGCCGCGGGTGTCCGATCGCGGCCGAGGACTTCAGCAAGGCGATCGGCAGTGGAGCCTCGCTCAGAGGGACTGAAGATGAATTCAGCGACGAAACCATCCGGCAGTGGTTGCTGAGAGTATTGCTCTCCGAGGGCGAGGGAAACGCTTTCGATTCGATCATGGATCGCCTGGCCGGGCTTCTGATCGGCGAGGCCCTGAATCTGACGGGCGGCAACCGGACTCGAGCCGCCAGGCTGCTCGGGCTGTCGCGCCCCACACTGCTGTCCAAGATCGAAAAATACCGTTTGAAGGCCGGGGCTCCATTGAGCGGCGAGACGCCCTGATCGCTTGCGCACGCTTGCCTGCCGGAGCCGGTCCGGCGCGCCGTTCCCTCTGTCGGCTCTCCATGAATTTCCGGCTGATGCCGCCCCGGCAACCGCTCGGTGCGAATCGCGGGCGGTGGACGATGCCCGGCCCGGCTCCCTTTCCCCTTGTTTTTCCATGAAATTGCCCCCGCCACGCCTGCCCGTGGGGAAGGGGGTCCCCGGCCCCGTCTTTTCGCGTTTCGACCATTCCTTTACGGACTGTAAAAAAACCTGACACCCCGTGGCGCGCCTCAACGCACTTCAATTTCTCAGTCCGTCGCTTTTCCCCTTTGAAATCGTTCGGTTGAAAAATCTCGCCGGTCATGCGGCATTTGGCACGGGCATTGCCAAGGATCACTTGCGTGTCCCGCAAGCAATCCCGGCGGGTTCCCCGCCGGAATAAGCCAACATAACGGGATGATTGGATAAAGGAGGGGAAGAGCACATGTTTTTGCAACCAACAGCATCAGGGAGGTCTTTTCAATGAGTGTTCCCAGGAAGGTTTATGAGTTCTTGAAAGCCGCTTCCGTGGCTCACGCGCGATGGGACTACGAAGTCTCGTTGTCCATCATCAGGAACAGGAAGAAGCTGCTGATTCTCTTGCTCATGCTCACGCCGATCCTGGCCGGGTCGCTGCTTGAAGCGGCTTCCCTGCTGGGGGGGAAGGAAGCTTACGCTCCCGCCTATTATTCGACCATGATCTTCGTGGTGTCCATGGCCATCGGGCTGGCGGCCGGTCTCATCACGGGGTGTATCGGCGCCGGCGGCGGTTTCATCATCACCCCCGCGTTGATGGCCGCCGGGGTCAAGGGCATCCTGGCCGTCGGCACCGACCTGTTTCACATTTTTGCCAAGGCCATCATGGGTACGGCCGTCCATAAAAAGCTGGGAAACGTTTCGACCAAGCTGGCCGTTGCGTTCCTGGTGGGGTCCGCAGGCGGAACGTTTATCGGCGGCGCCTTGAACAAGGGGCTCTACAACAAGGATCCCCTCCTGAGCGAAGCATTCATCAGCGCGGTCTATGCAATTCTTCTCGGATTCCTGGGCTTCTACGCCCTCATCGACTTCCTGCGCTCGAGAAAAGCGCCCGGGGGAGGCGGCGACGCTCACGGCGGCGGCCCTTCGGGAACCCCGTCCGTGGCCCTCAAGCTCCAGTCCATGAACCTTCCGCCCATGATCCAGTTCGATGAGGATTTCGTTCCCGGCGGGAAACGCATCTCCGGCGTCGTTGTGGCGCTGGGCGGCGTCGTGGTGGGTATTCTGGCCGCTATCATGGGGGTCGGCGGCGGGTTTGTCACGTTTCCCATGTTTGTGTACATCTTCGGCGTTTCCTCGATGACGACCGTGGGCACCGACATTCTGCAGATCATCTTCACCGCCGGTCTTGCCGCGATCGGACAGTACGCGATTTACGGCTACGTCTTTTACACCCTGGCGATGGGCATGCTCATCGGTTCGCTTTTCGGCATCCAGGTCGGAGCGCTCACCACCAAGGTCGTGAAGGGCATCCACATCCGTGGATTCTACGCCGTTTCGATCATCGCCGGATTTGTCAACCGGGCCGCCACGTTGCCCAAGAAGCTCACTGAGCTGGAGGTGTTTAACATTCCGAAGCCGGTATATTCGGCAATCGAGACCTTCGGCAACATCGTGTTCTGGATCGTCGTCGCAGCCTTCGGTATTTGGATTTTCAGCAAGTTCTTCAGCAATATCGGATCGTTGAGGGAGGAGGAATAGCTATGCTGATCAGGCACAAGAAGACTTTCAATATGGGCTTATTGTTTGCCGTGAGCTTCGTGGGGGTTCTGGCGCTGATTTTCTCCCCGATTTTCCCCGGGCAGAAAGGCAAGATCAATGGCCTGGAATATTCCGACGAACTGTTCAACAAGCTCTCAAAAGGCTCCTCCTATTTTATTCCTGAAATAGGCAAAAACGCCGAGCAGTTCAAAGGAAAACCGTTTTCCGTCACGGTGGCCATGGACAGCGCGGAAGCGGCCAAGCAGGCGGTCAAGGTATTCACCGTGGCCGGAGCTCAGGCCGTTGCGAACGACAAGCAGTTGACCCTGAACGGGGACCTCGGCGCAACTCTGGCGAGCGCCCTGGCGGACTCCGATGCGATGTACAAGAATGAGGGCGCGAAAATCGCCGCCCGTTACGGGTTCGATGAGAAGGAAGTGATGAGTGTGTGGTGGAGCGCGCTCAACAAGTCGGTGAAGGAACTCCAGAAAGCCAAGAAGATCGAAGAGGCGAGCGTTATCCTCTCGGTGATGCGAAAAGGGATTGAGCCGTCGTACAACTTTTACGGTATCGAGTCACAGCGGGTTATCGACAAGGCCTTTCTGATGACCGGCCTTCTTGTTTTCTACGTCCTGTACACCATGTGGTGGGGATACGCCATCTTCTACCTGTTCGACGGGATGGGGCTCAGCATGAAAAAAGCGAAGGTGAAAAAGGAAGTATAGGAGGGGAAAATGAAGGTCTTGGTTCCCGTAGACGGTTCCGCGCATTCGTTGGAAGCGCTCAAAGTCGCCGTCGATTTCGTCAAGTGCAAGGGCGCTGAGGTGTATGTTATCAGCGTAGTCCCTTTCATCGGCGGTATGGAAGACCATGAGATCTCTCCCAAGCGGAGGGAAAGAACCATGGAAAGCATCGAAAACCTGGCGAACACAGCCGTGAAGCAGGCCCTGGAGGTCCTTGACGCCCAGAACGTCGTTCCCACCGGGTCAAAAACCGTGGCGACCTCCATCTCGGTTCCCGACGCGATCATCGATTTTGCGGAAACGGAGAAAATCGACCTCGTTATCATGGGAAGCCGGGGGTTGAGCACTTCATCCCGTTTCAAGCTCGGGAGCGTGGCCTCCCAGGTCATGAAATACAGCCCCTGCTCCGTGTACCTCGTCAAAATGCCGGCGGAAAGGACGTCGTAGTGTTCCTTGTCCGGTTGTGAGGATTTCCGATCGTGGCCGGCGGGCGCGGCTTCATCGCCGCGCCCGCCCTTTGCGGCTCTCTGGCCCGGGGTGACCCCGCAGGGAGTCGAAGCGCTCATCGCGGTTCGCGTATTCAGCAACGTTCATCGAGGACGGGCACCCATGGGGCGGCATTTCCGAATACTGGTGGCAGATCGCAATCCGAACGTGCGTGAACTCATTCAGAGAGAACTGGCCATGGAGGGTTTTGAGGTCGAGGCGGCGAGGAACGGGGAAGAGGCCGCACGGCTTGTCCATGGAAACAGCCCTCCCGATCTGCTGATCCTGGACCCGGATCTTCCCTACTCCGGGGAGGTCGCTCTTCTCGAAAAAATCCAGGCCAGGCGCCCACCAATCCCGATCGTCATTCACACCTTTCTTGCCGAAAGCTCCGAACGGGGAGCCGGCGACGGCATCCAAACCTATATCGAAAAGAACGGGAATATGGACCTGTTGAAGGATGCCGTCCGCGAGATGCTCGCGAGGTTTTACCCCGAGCGGTTCTCAAGCGTCGGGGAGGATGCGGGAGAAGACCTCTGACCTTGCGCGTCTAAAAACGGATAGGATTTCTCCGAATCCACGGGACTATTTCAAAAAGGAGCCTTTTGTCGAAGGGCTCATATGGTGTATAATTTTTTGATTGGATCGCGTGAACAGGACTCTTTTGAAATGGCCCAGAATGGAGGAGGGGATTTCCGTGGACTCGTTTCGTGTCCTGCTGGTCGATGATGAGAAGGATTTCCTGGAAACGCTGGTCAAGAGGCTCCGGAAGCGCAACCTGGCAGTGGATGCCGTGACCAGTGGAGAAGAGGCCCTCGAGGTCCTCAAGGAAGCGCCTGCGGACGTCGTGGTCCTGGATGTGCGAATGCCGGGCATGAGCGGATTGGAAACCCTCAGGGAAATCAAGAAGCAGTATCCTGTCATCGAGATCATCATGCTCACGGGGCACGCGAACATGGAGGTGGCGATTGAAGGAATGGAACTGGGCGCCTTCGACTACCTGCTCAAGCCCATGGACATCGACGAGCTCCTGTATAAGCTGCAGGATGCCTACAAGAAAAAGAGTCTGCACCAGCGGCGTGCGGAACAAGTCGTCGAGAAGGTCTCGACCCGGAAGTAGAGGCTACGCGCGCACGCGGCATCATAACCGCCGCTGCGACCGCTCATTCCCTCCGCGAGCGCCTTCGGGCGCAAACCTGTTGACAACCCTCGAGTTTCCATAGTCTGTGATCGTTCCATATGGCTGGTCTCTTTGGATTTTTGAGAAAACTGAAGTTCGGCGGGAAAGATAAGGGAGCGCCACGTCCTTCGGACGTGGAAGCGCTGCGGACTGCGTTCAAGGATCGTTATCACAGTTTCAAGCTGCTGCTGGCCGCCAACAACAAGGCACTGGAGATCATGTCGGAGATGGAGTACGCCCTGCGGGGACACCGTCCTTTCGGGATGTCCTTCATCCGCGCGAATTGCACGGCGGTTTCCGTGAATGTGTTCCGCATGGTCCAAAACCTCGACCAGCTTGCACCCGGAAAATACAGGGACCTGTTCGGGCGGTTCAAGGACATCCAGGATTCCATCAACCAACTCCTGCAGACCAGGAAGTCGTTTGCGGGGGACCGGTACGTGATTCCCTTCGAATCGATCGACAGGAACATGGCCGACCTGGTCGGGGGCAAGATGGCTAATCTCGGGGAGATATTCAACAATTTGAACCTCAGAGTCCCTCCCGGGTTCGCGATCACCTCGGCAGCTCAGGAAAGATTTTTTGAATCTAATGACTTACAGCCGGAAATCGATCGCATCCTGCAGTCCTCGGCGGTTGACAAGCTCGACGAGCTCTATGCGGTAAGCTCGGAGATTCAGCAGTTGATCATACGGGCGGAAATGCCCGAAGACCTCGAACGGGCGATTCGCGCCGAATACGAGGCGCTGGAACGGACGGCCGGGGCTGGGGTGAAGGTTTCGATGCGCAGCAGTGCGCTCGGTGAAGACGCTCTGGGGGCGTCCTTTGCGGGACAGTATCGGTCCGAGCTGAACGTGAGCTCCGAAAACCTCATGGAGGCCTACAAGGAAATCGTTGCCAGCAAGTACAGCCTCCAGGCGATCTCCTACCGCGTGGAGCGCGGCATCCTTGCCGAAGAGGTCGCCATGAGCGTCGGGTGCATGGTGATGATCAACGGCATCGCCGGCGGGGTGACCTACTCCTGCAACCCCATGAACATCAGGGATCACTCGATACACATTCACTCGGTGTGGGGGCTGCCCAAGTCGGTGGTGGACGGGAGCGTGACTTCCGACGAGTTCGTCGTTTCGAGGAGCGAGCCGCCCACGATCGTTCGAAAAGAGATTCAGCACAAGAGCCACCAGTTCGTGTGCTATCCCGATGAGGGGGTGTGCCGATTGGACGTGGTGGAGGAGAAGAGCGCCGAGCCGTCGATTGCCGACGCCCAGGCCCTGGAGCTGGCGCGCATCGCGATGGTCCTGGAGGATCACTACGGCTGTGCGCAGGACATCGAATGGGCCGTGGACAAGGACGGTTCCATCACCCTGCTGCAGTGCAGACCGTTGAAAGTGAGTGAAGGCACGGCCGTTCGGGCCGAAGGGGCGGATGAGACGGTCTTCGGCGAGGTGCTTCTGAGCTCGGGCGTCACGGCCAGTCAGGGGGTGGGATACGGCCCGGTGTATGTGGTCCGCAAGAACAGCGACACCCTTCTTTTCCCGAGGGGCAGCGTGCTGGTCACTCAGCAGGCCTTGCCCAGGTGGGCCGCGCTGTTGGGACATGCCTCGGCGGTGATCACCGAGCAGGGCAGCGCCGCGGGCCACTTGGCCAATGTCGCCCGGGAGTTCGGTGTGCCGGCAATCTTCGGTGTTCCGGAGGCCACGGAAAAGCTCGCAAACGGCGAGGCGGTGACGGTGGACGCGGACGCCTTGAGGGTGTACAAAGGGACGGTGGAAGCCTTGCTCGGCCGGGCCAAGCCCAGGACCGGCCTGATGGTGGGAAGCCCGGTCTACGAGATACTGCGCCAGGTCGACAAGCACATCGTGCCCCTGAACCTCCTGGATCCCGATTCGTCCGATTTCAAACCCAAGAACTGCCGTACCCTCCACGACATCACCCGGTTCTGCCACGAAAAATCGGTCAAGGAGATGTTCAGCTTCGGAAACGACCACCATTTCTCGGAAAGAGCCAGTAAGCAGCTGGTGTGCGATGTTCCCATGCAATGGTGGATCATCAACCTGGATGACGGCTTCAGGGAGGATGTTCCGGGTAAGTTCGTTCATCTGGACAACATCGTCTCCATTCCCATGCTCGCTTTGTGGGAAGGGATCGTGGCCGTGCCGTGGGAAGGTCCGCCGCCCGTGGATTCCAAGGGGTTTATGTCCATCCTTCTGGAAGCGAGCGCCAATCCGGCTCTCGATCCGTCCATGCCGTCCCCTTACGTCAATCGCAACTATTTCATGCTCTCCAGGAATTTCTGCAGCCTCAGCTCCAGGTTCGGGTTCCATTTCTGCACGATCGAGGCGCTTGTCGGAGAACGGCCCCATGAAAACTACATCAGCTTTCAGTTCAAGGGGGGGGCAGCCGATTTTCAAAGACGGTTGCGCCGGGTTGTTTTCGTCTCGGGCATCCTGGACGAATACGGTTTTCGGGTGGAGGTAAAGGAAGACGCGGTTCTTGCCCGCATCGAGGGTTTCGATGAATCGTACATGAAACGCAAGCTCAAGATGCTCGGCTACCTGATCATCCATACGCGCCAACTGGACATGATCATGTCCAATGACGCATCGTACAATCACCATCGGGAGAAGATACTCAAGGACCTCTCGAGGGTCCTCGGTTCCCGGGATGAGACGGCCGCGGTGGTCGACGGGCAACCGGGCGAGAGTTCCGCCCGGGAGGAGGGGGAACCCCGGACTTCATGATCTCCGTGCCGCGTTCCGGGGGACCGAGTGGGGGTTTATTTCGGCTCAGCGAGGAAGGAAGGCCAGATGGCGACATCCAAGAAGCAGAAGCGAATCCTGGTGGCTGTAGACGGTTCCGAGCAGGCCTTCGAGGCGGTGCGCTACGTGAGTCGGGCGGTTTCCCCCGGGACGGCGCAGGTGGTGCTTTTCCATGTAGTGACACGAGTGCCGGAATCATTCCTGGACATGGATAAGGAGCCTGCGTATCGCTATCGGATCGTAAATATCGGCGCCTGGGAGCAGCAGCAGGAGAAACTGACCCGGGACTTCATGGAAAGGTCGCGGGAAGTATTCGTGGCCGCGGGTTTTCCCGAAGGTGCCGTGTCGATCCTCACCCGGAACCGGAAGGTGGGGATCGCTCGGGACATCGCCTCCGAGGCCCTGGATTCCTACGATGCGATCGTGCTTGGCCGGAGCGGACTCAGCGATTTGAAGGACTTTGTGCTGGGAAGCATCGCGCAGAAGGTGATCGAGAAAGTCTCGAATGTGCCCATCTGGGTGATTGGGGGCAATGCGGGCCCCGAAAGAATCCTGATCGGAATGGACGTCTCGGACGGGGCCATGTTGGCGGTGCGTCATGTAGCCGAAATGCCGGGAGGCACGTTTCAGTGCGATGTGACCTTGTTCCATGCGATTCGCAGCGTCACGCTTTTCCAGCGATTGTATGGGGGGATGGCGCTCAAAGACGACGATCCGGCCTTGCAGGACCGAGTCCGGGAAGAGCTCGAACAGGTGAGAAAGGCCATGGAGCCGCGTTTTGCCGAGGCACGGCGTTGTCTCCTGGATGCTGGGGCGCCCGCCGAGCGGATACGCGATAAGATCGTGACGGGAGCCGCCAGCAGGGCGGTGGCGATCATGGAGGAAGCCGAGCGGGAAGGGTGCGACACGATTGTCGTGGGCCGAAGGGGCCTGTCCAGGGTGCAGGAGTTCTTCATGGGTCGTATCAGCAACAAGGTGATCCAGTTGGCAAAAGACCGGACGGTTTGGGTGGTGAGTTAAAGATCTTTTTCACGAATTATGAATTTAATGGCGGTCGGACCGCAAGCTGTTGTATAGGGATAACCGGCCTCGGTTCCCTTTCCTTGTCTACGCTTCATTCGGATAAGCGGGAGGCGGAAGCGCGCCCCGTCCAATCCGCGTTCAAGTCCTCAAGCGATAACCTCTTCAGGAACCCCCGGGCAGAGCTTCGATAACACGGATGATGCGGCCCGCCGCCGAAGGGCACGGCATTGCCTCGGGTCATGGCGCGCCCGGGCGACGGCGGCGCGACGGAGAAGTGAATTCCATGAAATGGGAATGGCCGACGAAGGTTCGACTGCTTGATTTTCCGGAAGGCGGGGAATCCCCGGAGCGCTACCGGTTGCTTCGCAGGAACATGATCATCCTGATGATCCTGGTCACCATCTTTCCCCTGTTTTTCATGGCCGTGGTGAACTATCACCAGTACCAGACGTCGCTCAAGGACGAAATCCTCAATCCTCTGCGGGTGCTGGTGGACAAGACCCGGCATTCTTTCGAGCTGTTCCTGGCCGAACGGCTGTCCGCCGTCAGTTTCATCGCTTCGGCCTACAGCTTCGATCAGTTGGCCGACGAGAATACCCTGAATCGGATTTTCACGGTGACGCGGCAGGAATTCGGCGGATTCGTCGACCTGGGGCTCATCGACGGAAATGGAGTGCAGGTCAGCTACGTGGGGCCTTACGAGCTGAAAGGTAAGAACTATCATGAACAGAGCTGGTTCCACGAAGTGCAGATCCGCGGAAGTTATATCAGCGACGTGTTCATGGGCTACCGGAAATTTCCGCATATCGTGATCGCCATCCAGAAACGCAACAACGAGGGCAGGATCTGGATCCTGCGCGCAACCATAGACACGGAGAGGTTCAATGACCTGATCGCCTCCATGCGCCTCGACCCGAGAAGCGACGCCTTTCTGCTCAACAGGAGCGGCATTTTTCAAACTCCGTCCAAGTGGTACGGGGGAGTGCTCGAACCCTTTCCGATGCCTCTGCCTCCGTTCACCAACGAGGCGACCGTGCTCGAGGAACAGGACACGCAGGGCAGGCAAATACTGCTGGCCTACACCTACTTTCCCCATTCTCCGTACATCCTCGCAGTCGTGAAGCCGAGGGCCGAGGTGCTGAGGGCCTGGACGACTCTGAAAACCGAGCTGTTCCTCGTGTTTCTCGTGAGCGTGATCCTCATCTTCCTGGTGGTGTTTCGGTTGACCAACGTGATGGTGAGGCATTTGCGGGAGAGTGACGAACGCAGGGAGGCGGCGTTTCGGGAGATGCAGCACGGCCACAAGCTCTCCTCCATCGGGCGGCTGGCCGCCGGGGTGGCTCACGAGATCAACAATCCCATGGCCATCATCAATGAAAAAGCAGGCCTGATGAAAGACCTGATCGGCTATGGGGCGGACTTTCCCGAAAAGGCGAAATTCCTTTCCCTCATCGATTCGATCCTGAATTCCGTGCACCGCTGCCGGTCCATCACGCATCGGCTGCTCGGATTCGCCCGCCGGATGGAAGTGCATATCGAGACGCTGGATCTGAACGAAGTGATCCGGGAAACCTTCTCTTTCCTGGAAAAGGAAGCGCTTTACCGGAACCTCGAGATCAAAATGGAACTGGCGGAGAGCCTGCCCCGCATTGCATCCGACCGGGGCCAGCTGCAGCAGCTGTTCCTGAATCTCTTGAACAACGCGTTTGCCGCCGTGGAAGACGGGGGCAGGATTTCCGTGACTTCATGGGAGCATGACATTGATACCCTTGCCGTTTCCATTCAGGACAACGGCTGCGGCATGTCGCCGGAGACGATCAAACATATTTTCGAACCGTTTTTCACGACCAAGAAGGGGAGCGGAACGGGCCTTGGCCTTTCGATCACCTACGGGATCGCGAAACGGCTCGGCGGCGACATCCAGGTGCAGAGCGAGGTAGGGCATGGAACCACGATGACCGTGTACCTGCCCCGAAAATCCGCGGAGGATCTTCAGGATAGCAAATGAAGCAATGGAAATTATTGTTGGTGGATGACGAGGAGGAGTTCGCCTCGACCCTGGCCGAGCGCCTGAGGCTGCGCGGGGTTGATGTCAGGACGGTATTCAGGGGAGAGGACGCATTGCCCGCCATCAGGCAGGAGCGCCCCGACCTCGTGCTGCTGGACGTCCTGATGCCGGGGGTGGGCGGGATGGAACTCCTCAGACGGCTTAGAATCGAATGCCCGTCCCTTCCGGTGATACTGCTCACCGGGCAGGGGATCAGCGAAGAGGAGCTCCGGATCGGGGCGCTCCACGGCGCGGTTTTCCTCATGAAACCTTTGAGCATCGATGAACTGATGAAAACCATCGGCGGCATCCTCGATACGGGATAGCCCGATGCGGTTTTTCGGGATGCCGCTTTCCACGGCCATTCGCCTGCATCATGAACCACGGCGCCCGGTCCGCCGGGTCCGCGACGGATTGACGGGTGCGTGAATCCGTCGGTTCACATCAATGGAAACACAGGAGATGTTCTTGTCATGTTAAGGCGTGTTTTCCCATTCCTGAGCTGGATCAGAGAGGTCAACATCGGGACCGTCAGAATGGACCTTATCTCCGGCTTGACAGTGGCGCTCATATTGATCCCTCAATCCATGGCGTACGCTCAGCTCGCCGGAATGCCCGTCCACTACGGACTGTACGCGTCGCTGCTCCCGCCGATGCTGGCCGCATTGTTCGGCTCGAGCCGCCAACTGGCCACCGGCCCCGTTGCCATCGTTTCCCTGATGACGGCCGCTGCGCTGGGGCCTATGGCCACAGTGGGCAGCGAGGGTTTCGTTGCATACGCGATTCTCCTGGCGCTCATCGTGGGCGGTTTCCAACTGGTCCTAGGGATTCTCAGGCTCGGACTGGTCGTGAATTTCCTGTCCCACCCGGTGGTCAACGGCTTCACGAACGCGGGCGCCATCATCATCGCGACCTCGCAGATGTCCAAAATGTTCGATGTCTTCGTGGATGATGCGGAGCATCACTACGAAACCGTGTACCGGGTGGCCGAGGCGGCGTTGACCTACACGCACTGGCCGAGCCTGGCGCTGGGCGTGTTTGCGTTCGCGGTCATGTATGTATTGCGGCGCATCGACAAGCGCATTCCATACGTATTGGTCGCCGTGGTGCTGACGACGATCATTTCGTGGGCCACGGGCTTCGAGAAGAACGTCAAGGCTCCGCTGGACCTGATCGCATCGGAAGAATGCCGGGAACTGGTTCGAGAATTCAATGCGGGCATCAGGGAAATCGCAAAGCTCGGCGCGGACCGCGCCGAATTGGGTCCCAGGCTGAGCGATGCGGAAGAGCGCCAGGGGCCTCATGCGTCCGTCACCCTCGAACTGCGGCATCAGACCGCTCTCATCGTCGCCCGGATGGATCAGCTCAAGGAGGAAACGCACCACAAAAGGACCGCCATCCGCTCGCTGCTCTTCACCCGCGTGACCTCACCCGACGGCCGGGAATCCTACTATCTGAAAGGTCGGGCTCCGGTCGAGGGACAGGCCGATGGTTCCGTGTGGCGCGTCAAGGTCGGGAATTCACCCCTGGACGAGGGAGGGCTGATGTTGATGGGGGGCGGCAGCGTGGTCGGGAAAGTCCCGCAGGGGCTGCCTGCCCTCTCGCTTCCAAAGTTCGATCTGAGGGCGGTTCTTCACCTGCTTCCCATCGCGGCCATCATCTCGCTCCTTGGATTCATGGAGGCCATTTCCATTGCCAAGGCAATGGCCGCAAAGACCGGTCAGCGGCTGGACCCCAACCAGGAGCTCATCGGGCAGGGTATTGCGAACATCATCGGAGCGTTCGGGAAAAGCTTTCCCGTATCCGGGTCCTTCTCACGGTCGGCCGTGAATATCCAGGCGGGGGCCGTGACCGGGCTCTCAAGCGTCTTCACCAGCGTGACGGTGGGCATCGTGTTGCTGTTTCTCACCCCGCTCCTCTACTATCTGCCCCAGTCGGTGCTGGCCGCGGTGATCATGATGGCGGTCATCGGCCTGATCAACGTTTCGGGTTTCATTCACGCCTGGAAGGCGCAATGGTACGATGGGGTGTTTTCCGTCGTCACGTTCGTCTGTACGCTCATCACGGCACCCCACCTCGACAAGGGCATCATGATCGGTGTCGCGCTCTCCCTCGGGATGTTCCTGTACAAGAGCATGCGACCGAAAGTGACGACCCTTTCCATGTATCCCGATCGCTCGTACCAGAGCGCACGGGATTTCGGCCTCAGGGAATGCCGTCACATCGCCGTGATCCGCTTCGATGGACAGCTCTTTTATGCCAATGCCGGTTACCTGGAGGAACAGGTATCCGAAAAAATAATGTCGATGCCCGAGTTGAGGCATTTCTTGATCGTGTCCAATGGTATAAATGATATGGACGCATCCGGGGAGGAAACGCTGTCCCTTATCGTGGACCGGGTGAGGAGCGCGGGGTACGGGATTTCCTTCAGCGGGGTGAACGAGAATGTCCTGGCGGTCATGAAGCGCACGCATCTCCTGGAAAAAATCGGTGAGGAGAACATTTACCCGAGCCTCGAAAGGGCTGTCGAAAGCATTCATTCGAAAGCGCACACACAGTGTGAAGACAGTTGTCCACTGCAGGCGGTGTGTTTTCTGTAAACATTGAACTTCAGAGATTCAGAGGAAAAACGCGATGCCAGTCATCTCTCTTTTCTATGGCTCTTACTGCAACGGCGATGAGGTGGCCCGAGAACTCGTGGAAATGCTGGGATACGATCTGGTTGACGACCGGGAGATCGTCCGGGAGGCTTCCAAACGGTTCAAAGTCGAGGAATCCAAACTGCTCAAGGCAATGGCCGGGAAGCCGTCGGTTTTCAACAAGTTTACCCACGAACGGGAACGTTCCCTGGCCTTTCTACGGGGGGCGCTGGCCGATCGGATGCGCGCGGACGACTTTCTGCTGTTCGGCCTCATCGGTCACATGATCCCGAGGGGCATTTCCCATGTGCTGAAGGTGCTCACCATCGCGGACATGAAACACCGGGCCACGGTCCTCTCGAAAAAGGAGAACCTGGACGAAAAGGAAGCCGCCCGCAGGATCCACAGGGAAGACGAGAGCTTCGTGCTCTGGGTGGAGTATCTTTTCAAATCGAAGGACCCCTGGAGTCCGGAGCTCTACGATATCGTTCTTCCAATGGACAAGAACTCCGTGGAGTCGGCCGCCATTGTCGTGTGCGACAACATTCGCTCGGATGTCCTGCGGGTCACCGACGCTTCCCGGCAGGCGGTCGAGGATTTCATACTTGCCGCCGAGGTTGGATTGAAACTCGCTCTGGCCGGTCATGACGTCGGGGTGGAGGCGGAGTGCGGCACCGTTACCCTGAGCATCAACAAGCACGTGATGCGCCTGTCGGCGCTCGAACAGGAGCTCAAGGCGCTGGCCGGGAAGGTGTCCGGCGTCACAGGGGTGGAAACCAGGGTCGGTTCAGGCTACTATCAGTCCGACGTCTATCGGAAATTCGATTTCGAGTTGCCGGTGCCTTCGAAAGTCCTTTTGGTGGATGATGAGCGCGAGTTCGTTCAGACGCTGTCCGAACGCCTGCAGATGCGCGACATGGCGTCAGCCGTCGTGTATGACGGTGAGGAAGCCCTTTCGCTGGTCGCCGAGGATGAGCCGGAGGTCATGGTGCTGGATCTCAAGATGCCCGGAATTGACGGGCTCGAAGTGCTCAGGCGGGTCAAACGGGAGCATCCCAACGTCGAAGTGATCGTGCTCACCGGCCACGGGTCGAAGGAGATCGAGCGGGAATGCCTGGGGCTGGGTGCATGTGCCTATCTCGAAAAGCCGGTCGATATCGATACCCTGACCCGTACCATGAAAAGCGCGTACAGAAAGCTCAAGGATAAGAAAAGCCGGGAATCCGGAGAAGCCTGATCACGGATCGTTGCGCACGGCCCGATTCGCCCGTCGGAACGGAGTTCCGAACTGAGGGATTCCCATACGCGGGACGGGGAAAGCACGATTCACCGGAGGCGGGCCTGCGCTCCGCCCCCGCTCAACGGGTTGGTCTGCCTTTGGTCCAGGAGGCGGGCTTTACGCCCTCCCGAATCGGCGCTTCGCGCCCGGGAGTCGAGCGGTGTCGGTCCCGATGAAAATCCTGTCCGGCAACCGCCGCGCACTCATACTCGCCAGGAGCACGGAGGGAAGATGGAACCGAAGGAATTGCAGTTCTTTGGGAGAGTCACCGCCGGTGTTACCCACGAGATGAAGAACGTGCTGGCGATCATCAAGGAGACCGCCGGATTGCTCGAGGATCTGCTGGCGGTAAACCGTGAAGTGGAATTTGCTCAGCGGGACCGGTTCAACCGGGGCCTCGCGAGCGTGATGGGCCAGGTGCGCCGGGGCGTCGAGCTTTCGGACCGGTTGAACCGGTTCGCTCACACTCCCGATGAGTCCAGGGCGCGGGTCGACCTGCACCAGGCCCTGGAGGACGCCGTGTTCCTGGCACGACGATTCGCCAGGCTGAAGCGGATCGAGCTCAACGTCGGATCGTCCGGGGACAGGCCCCGGCTGTGCGTCTCGCCGTTTCGGCTCCAGTCGGCGGTGTTCGCGGCCATGGAATGCTGCTGGACACGGCTTCCGCCGGGTACCGAGGTTGCGGTCGATGTCGTCGGCAACGATAGCGAAGCCATCGTCCGGGTGCATGCCACCGGAGGCGCGGACGATCGGGTCGGGCTGACGTGCGAAATGACGGGTGCCGCGGACTGGGAGGAGCTTGTCCTGTTGGCCGGAAGCATCGGCGCGACGGTCGAACCCGCCTCATCCTGTTTCGGCGTGGAAATCGCTCTGGTGAACGCGTAGTACCAGGTTTGCGGGCGCGGCGAGCATCATGGGCAACTACCTGGAAAATAGATTCCCGGGTGAGTCTGTTTTCATGCTTCGCGGGTGTCGCAGGGGGCATGGATAATTGCGTTCAAGATGGGTGCATGGGGCGGGAGGGCATAAAGCTCTCTCCTGCCTCTGACCGGGATATCGGTCGATAGGGGTGGGGTTTATCCCGATGAGCGTCACCTTCGGCCGGGCAGGTGTTGTGTAATCCTGAACGGACCTCGGTATAACAACGATGGACGCCGTAAGGTCGCCGGTTCCAGGGGGTGTTGCCGATTCTGAAGATTTTGGGGATGTATTGATTTGAGAATTCTGTTGGTGGATGATGAAGAGGAATTCGTGACCACGCTGTGCGAGCGGCTCAGGATCCGGGGATTTGACACGGAAGTGGCGTTGAACGGCGAGGAGGCGATTGCCTTGGTGGCGCAGAGGATTCCGGACGTGATTGTGCTGGATCTCAAAATGCCGGGAATCGACGGCTTGACGATTCTTGGGCGCCTGCAGAGCCGCCATCCGGAGGTTCGTGTGATTATCCTGACCGGACACGGCTCGGAAAAGGACAAGGATTGCGCTTTGCGCCAAGGCGCGTGCGGTTACCTGCAAAAGCCCGTCGATATCGATGCGCTTGTCGATGCCTTGAAGGATGCCTGTCGAGTGCCGGCGTGGAGCCCGGATGGATGCGAGGCCGGGTGATGCTTGCGCCGGCGTTTCCGGCCGTGAAGGCTGTTCGATTCGGTGGGAAGGCACGTAAAATCGTTGCCGTTAGTCGGACCCCAGGGAGGTTTGCAGATGAAAATCCGTGTTTTGATCATCGATGACGAAAAGGAATTCCTCGACGTTCTCGCCGAACGGTTGGAAAACCGCGGTTTCTCGGTGGTAAAGGCTCTGGACGGAGACGAAGGGGTTGGGATGCTCCGGGATACGGACGTCGACGTGGTGGTTCTGGACGTGCTGATGCCGGGCAAAGATGGAATCTCCACGCTCAGGGAGATCAAGACCCTGAAACCCCTCGTCGAAGTCATCATGTTCACGGGACACGCCACTGTTGAAACGGCGGTCAAGGGGATGGAGATGGGAGCTTTCGACTACCTCATGAAACCGACCGAGAACAGGGAACTGATCGAAAAGATCGTGAATGCGTATGTCCGCAAATCCGAACACGAAATGCGGATTCGCAACGCCGAAATCAAGAGGATCCTCCTGGCCCAGACGGAGGAATGACAACGGACCGATCGGCATGCCGGGGATGCGCGAGCGGTTTGTGCGTTCCGGCTTCCCGTTGCGTGCCGTCGCCAGTGCTCTTTCGGGTCTGTCGGAGCCGCGGCATCATCGCGATTGCACGGTCGGTCGCGCAGGCACTCGGTGTTCGTGGTGTTGCCCCCGAGCTGAACGAACTCTGACATGATGCGGTCAAGCCCTCCCGTGCATGCGATCGGTCGGGTCTTTCAGCATGTGCTCGGCGAACCGGCGTCTTCTCCTGCCCCCCCGTTGACACTCCCGTGAAACCTTGTATTATGAATCCTTGTTCCATCAGGCGATTGAGGTTCGCTTTCAATTCAACCGGTGTTTCATTTTGCGTCTTTCGGAGTGGAAACAGGCAGCCCCGAAAGGGGATGTCCCGTTCCTCGCGAGTCGAATTCGGCCGGGGCGGGTCTTCTCCTTTCACCCCGGGAGTGCAATGCCGCGGTTTTGCGGCCGCGGCGTCGGGGCGGTGCCGAGGATCGGCACGGGGTCTTTCACTTCCGAGTTGCCTTCATCTCAACGTGCCGACGGGTGGGGTTCTCAACGTACGATGCCGGCGGGCCGCCGCCGACCAGAAGAGGAGTGCGCATGGAGCAGCTGCAAAGACTCATAGGCCATGTGATCGATCGCGCCAACTTACACTTGAAGGAGCCGTTCACCGACGTGGGACCGTATGTGCGCGAGTTGATCCCCCTGCCGAGCTTCACCCGGCAGGGGGCTGTCTACGCCTTTACCGGGCACCATCCCGCACGTTACGTGATACGCGAAAGCAACGCGGCGGGAAGCTATTTCCTTGGCCAGTGTGTTGTGGAACGCTCGGTGCTTTTCCAAACGGACGTTCGCGGCGATGAACTGAAGTGCAAGGGGGATACGGTCAGTTGCTCCGGCATGAAGGTTCCCGTCCAGGACCACGAAGTGATCCATGTCCGGAACAGCTATCTTGTCAATACGCTCGTCCACAGCAACTGTCACGATCCCGGGTCTCCCGAGGTGTTCGACATTCGGGACACGATCGCCATGCATTACGCCAATATTCACGGATCACCCATCCGCGGGAGCTATCTCGGTCCGTTTGCCACCGTGGACCTGACGTCGGTGCAGGACAGCGTCGTCGGAACATTCTCCTACGTCCAGGCCGGAGAGCTGTATCGTGAACGGGTGGAGGACGGATGCGTCTGGGTCAGGGCGAAAGACAAGTTTGAATGCCGCTACACCTTCGATCGCGATGTCCTGGAGCGCTATGTCCGTTTCAAACCGGGAGGTGAGCCGGGCGGTATCATCGGTGATTTTGTCGCGCAGCGGAAATCCGATATCGATGCGCGGTTCGACATGGCCGAGGGCCACCCGGATGTCCCGGTTCCCGAACGTCCTTCGGTGAGCCGATTCGCCGTGGTCAAAGGGAATGCCCGCATCGGCTCCGACGTTCTCGTGGCCCAGCGGGCGTACGTCGAAGACACGGTCATGGGAGACGGTTCGAACGCTCAGGAGAACTGTATCCTGGTCGGGGCAAACCTGGAAGGACGGGATGTCACCGCGCACGGCGGCAAGATCGTATTCGCCAGACTCGGGAAAAACGTGTTCGTCGGCTTCAATTCCTTCCTCCGGGGTTCTTCCGACCATCCGTTGACCATCGGGGAACACAGTATCGTCATGCCCCACACGATAGCGGACCTCGATGAGGCCGTCGATATTCCGCCCAGGCACCTGGTCTACGGATACATCCGAAATCGGGCCGATCTCGCGGCGAACACCGTCAGCCTGGATGATCTATCCCGGTGCGACGGCGAATTGAAGCGCGGCAACCTGGTTTTCCGGGGGAAGGGAGCCGCCTTCGTTCATGGGTTCGAACACCGTATCGAGCACATCCTGGAAGCGAACGGAGCTTTGTTTGCGAGCGGTCACGGAATGGGGCACGCACAGAAAAACGCCAACATCTCCCACAGCGTTGTACGGCATATCACGGAAGGAGCCCTGCAGGGACTGCATCCCGCGATGGAGCTGCAGGCTTAGAACGGACCGGAAGGGCACAGGCGGCCCGGGAAATGACGCGCTGCGTCCCGTGCACGGGACGACGGGGACGGGTTTCATTTCGCCCGCCCCGGACATCCCCCCGAACGGGACTCCGGTTTGACCATGGTCCCGGCGGGTGAGATTTCCCTTTCGATCAGGTGTGACCGGAAGGTTTCCCTCGTTTGAGCGATCCCGCCGGATCCCGAGGCGTGGGGCGTCGTTCGCCCCCGTTTTCAGGATCGGCCTCTCGATCTTCTTCGAAAGGTTCGCTTTCAGAATCGTCAACGGATCTCAGCAACGATCGGAGCGTCGCCAGGTTCTTCCTGTCGTTGCGAAGATCCTTGCCCTTGGGAGTTTCGAGCACCATGGGATGTGACTCGAAACGGGGATCGTTGACGAGCAGGCGGAACCCCTGGAGCCCGATCCTTCCCCGACCGATGTGTTCGTGCCGGTCGACGCGGGAACCGAAGCCCGCCTTGGAATCATTGAGGTGAAACCAGCGCAGCAAACGGAGTCCGATGGTCTTTTCGAAGCGGTCAAACGTGCGTTCGTAGGAGCGTTCGTCTCGAAGGTCGTATCCCGCGGCAAACGCGTGGCACGTGTCGAAGCAGACTCCGAGGGGCCGGCCGGCCTTCGACTTCATCAACATGTCCGCAATTTCCTCAAATTTCGACCCGATTCCGGAACCCTGGCCCGCGGTGGTTTCGATCAACACGGTCACGGAGTGCGCTTTCGCAAGGGCACAGGCACGGTCCAGGTTTTTCGCGAAGCGGGCGATGCCCGTGGATATTCCCGCGCCGCGGTGAAACCCCGGATGGAGGATCAGGAATTCGATGCCCAGTTGCGCACACGCGTCGAGCTCGCTCGCGAATGCACCGACCGATTTTTCCGCGATGTCCGGATCGGGGGCGGCCAGGTTGATGAGATAGCTGTCGTGAGCGGCGACGGGGACATGAGCGAAATTGTCCCGTTCCTCCTGAAACAGGCGGACGGCATGGGCGCTCAACGGTGGGGGGTGCCACTGCCTCTGATTCTTCAGAAACACCTGCAGGGCCTCTCCCCGTACCTGCAGCAGGCGTTGAAAAGCGTTGTGCAGTCCTCCGGCGATGGACATGTGAGCGCCGAGCAGAGGCATGTTCGAGGACTCCTTTCGCAGGTCGCGGCAATTTCCGCGGGAGCGACGCGGAGGAACCGCGAAACGCTGTTTCGGTCGGTTGCCATCACGCCTTGTCTTGGCAAAGGATTTGCCCTGTGTTATAGGGAGTTCCGCGGGTTGGGCGCGGTGAAGCTCACTCTCCGAATGCGGAATTCCCCGGTTTTCCTTCCAGGCGCCGTGTCGATTTTGTCTATTGTATTCATCGAACGCCGCCGAGGCATCCGCACAACGCGAATAATCACGGTTATTGGAGCCGGAATATGATCCCACGCTATACGCGGCCCGAAATGGGCAACATTTGGACCCTCGAGAACAAGTATCGAAAGTGGCTGGATGTCGAGATCGCGGTGTGCGAGGTGCTGTCCGAAAGCGGGCGGATACCGGCCGAGGATCTTCGGCGGATAAAGGAGAAAGCCGCCTTCGACGTCGATCGCATCCAGGAGATCGAACGCGAGACCCAGCACGACGTGATTGCGTTCCTGACCAACGTGGCCGAGCATGTCGGCCCGTCCTCCCGGTTCATTCACGAAGGTCTCACATCCTCCGATGTGCTGGACACGGCCATGGCGTTGCTGCTCAAGGAAGCCTCGGATTTGTTGTTGCAGGATCTCGACCGGCTTCTCGAGGTGCTCGGGAGGAGAGCGTTCGAGTTCAAGGACACGGTCATGATCGGCCGATCCCACGGCATCCACGCCGAGCCGATCACTTTTGGGCTCAAATTCGCTTTGTGGCATGCGGAGATGCAACGGAACCGGAAGCGCATGGCCGACGCGCGGGAAACGATCCGGGCGGGAAAGATTTCAGGGGCCGTCGGGACCTATGCGAACATCGATCCCGCCGTCGAGGAGCAGGTTTGCGCCAGGCTGGGACTTGTGGCGGAACCTGTGGGGAACCAGATCGTCCAGCGCGACCGGTACGCCGAATTCTTCACCACCCTGGCCCTCGTGGGATGCTCCATCGAGAAGATCGCCGTGGAGGTCCGGCACCTGCAGAGGACCGAGGTGCGTGAAGCCGAAGAGTACTTCGCCGAGGGACAGAAAGGATCGTCGGCCATGCCCCACAAGCGCAACCCGGTCGCTTCCGAGAACCTGACCGGGCTCTCCCGGGTATTGCGCGGGAATGCGCTTGCCGCAATGGAAAACGTTGCCTTATGGCATGAACGCGACATCAGTCATTCTTCGGTGGAACGGATCATCGGCCCGGATTCGACCATTCTCCTCGATTACATGCTGGCCCGTCTGACCCGACTGCTGGACAAACTGGTCGTCTATCCCGCCAACATGCTCCGGAACCTCGACCTGACCGGGTCCCTGTATTTCTCTCAGCAGGCGATGCTGGCGCTGACGCGCAAGGGCATATCCCGAGAGGAGGCCTACCGCATCGTCCAACGAAACGCCATGAAGGTCTGGCATGAAAGAGGGCAACTGCCGGATGCGCTCAAGGCGGACCCCGACGTGATGAAGCACCTGAGTGCCGGGGAAGTCGATGCCATTTTCGACATGGGCTATCATTTGAAGCATGTGGACACCATTTTTCAAAAGGTGTTCGGGCGGGGAAGTCCACACCCTGTCTGAAGCCATTCAAAGAGTCACTGCCGGATTTCGGATCATCCGTTCAAGGTTCGAAGCACGGCGGATACAGGGGAGGCCCCCATGCCGCTGATCGAAAACGTGACGATGAGCGCCTTTGCCGAGGGACGGAAGACTTGCAGGACGGTCATTCTGCCGTGCGGCGCGGTCGAGGAGCACGGCACCCACCTGCCGCTCGGGACCGATGCGCTTCACGCCGTTGCGCTGGCCGGGGAGGTGGCCCGGGTGGCGGGCGTGTGGGTGGCTCCGCCGATCTATTACGGCCTGTGTCGCAGCGGCAGTCGGCATCCGGGCACCATCGGCATCAGGGGGAGCACGCTGCAGTGTCTGGTGGAAGACATCCTGCGCGGTTTTCACCAGCAGGGATTGCTCAACGTACTGGTGTTGAGCGGTCATGCGGGGTGGACGCACATGGCCGCTTTGGCCGATGCCTGCGAGCGGGTGCTGTTTGAATTCGACGACCTGAGGATAGCGGTCCTCTCGGTGCTGGATATCGGCGCGGCGGTGTGGACCGATCTGATTGAGACGCCCGGAGACTCCCATGCCGGCGAGGTGGAGACCTCCCTCATGCTTCACCTGCATCCGGAATGCGTCACGGGGAGGGCTCCGGAGGAGTACCCGACTTTCCCCAGGCATATCCTGGTGCGGAACAAGCAGGCCTTCTGGCCGGGCGGGGTCTGGGGAAACCCCGCGGCGGGCAACGCCGAAAAAGGTAAGCTCTTCATGGAACGCTCGGTGAAAGCGCTCGTCGAGATCATTGAGAAGCTGGAAAACTGGTCGGAACCTCCCGAATCCGATCCCGCCTGAGTCTCCTGCCGGAACAGGGGGGCCGGGACCGGATGTCGGGTCTGCTTCCCCGGGGCCGGGTTGTGTGCCCGGGGATCGAGGTCTCCTGGATTTCAATCAACGGAAAACCCCATAGAGAACCCTATCTCCGGCTCCGCGTGGCGAAATGATCACGGCACGGAAGGCAAGCCCTTAACGATCCGGGAGCCACAAACACTGGAGTGAAGGGGGCATGGCGGCGGCACACCCCGTTCTCAAGGGCTCTTATAAATAATTCCGAGAAACTCCGGGTTGGCCTGCGGCCACCACTTGTCCTGCGTCAGGTGCAGATTGACGTCAAATCTTGTGTGTGCGGGCACCGTCTCGGGGATGTCGATGGCTTTGGTTGCCGTCACCGTGCTGTGAGCCGGTACGGTAACGGACTTGCTCGCGCCCTGAAGTTCCCCGCTGACGATGGTTGCGTTTTGGATGGTCCGCTTTGCCTCGAGCATGATCATTACCAGCAACTCCTTGTCGGCAGCGGTGTCGTTGACGACATCGAACGTGGCGATCACCCTTCCGCCGGCGGCGGGGACGTTGTGCGTGGAAAGGCTTGCGTTGGCAAGCCTTATGGGGAGAGGGTTGAGGTAGATGTCGCCTACGTTCCTGATCGTGTCGGCGGCCAGGGTTATCTCGGTCCTGTTTTCGTACACGGTGGTGTTGTTGTAATATTCCGTCTTGTAATTATATCCCTCGATGCGCAGGCTGTACGTTCCCGCTGCAAGACCTTTGAAGAGAAACGATACGTTGGTCGTGGTGATGTGCGCGGTGCTGGTATACACCCAGCTTGTGCCGCTCTTTTTGTAAAGGGTCACCGATCCGTAAGTGGCCAAACCGTTGTGGGGAGGCGCCTGTTCGAGCACTCTCCCTCGAATGGTCGCGGCCTGAGTCGGAAAGCTGAAGGCCGCCAGAACTATGATCGCGCTCAGGAACAACGAGTATTTTTTCATTTTACCCCTCCTCGAGGCGGTTCAGTTCTTCGTGGCGCAGCCCGGGGTGCGGGCCGTCCCGGAGTCTGTGGAGCGCTGCAATCCTAGCGAAGCTTCGCAATATACCCGGCGTACAAAGAGTCGGACAGGGGCCTCCATTTGTCGAGGCCGAGGTGCAGTTGAACGTTGTAGTCGACGTCCGGGCTCGCGGACCCGGGGATGACAATCGAAACGGTCGTCGATACCGTCGTGTGGGCGGGGACCGTGACGGTCTTGCTGCCGCACTGGTGCATGGTGCGGATGTAGGTGGCGTTGAACGCGGTCCGCATTGCCGTCAGCACCGCCCTCACCAGCACGGTCTTCTCTGCCGTGGTGTCGTTCACGACATCGACCGTGGCGCTTACGGTTCCGCCGGAAGCGGGGACAGAATGAGAGGAGAGGGCGGGATTGTCGAGCCTGATGGGGAGGTCCCGAAGATAGATATCGCCTGCGTCGTAGGTGTCGTCGGCGGCCAGGGGAATTTCCGTTCTTTCGCCCTCCAGGGTGGTGTTGTTGTAGTACTCGCTGACGTAATCGTCTCCCGTAACGAACAGGCTGTACGCTCCCGCCGCGAGACCGCTGAACGCGAAGGTGGTATCGGTCTCGTCAACGGACGCGCCGCTTGCATAGACCCATTCGGTTCCGCTCTTTTTGTAGAGCGTCACGCGCCCATCCCTGCTCAATGGATTGTGGGGGGCCTTCGCTTCGAGAACGCTCCCCTGGATTGTGGCCCCCCGCACAGGAACGCAAAGGGCTGCAAGCACGATGACGACACTCAGCAACAAAGACACTCTTCTCATGATACACTCCCTCCGTGTCGGCATGGTCATTGGCGCGGCACACGCGCGGGGTCCGGCGGGACCGTGGTTGTCCGAACATAAGTCTTCAATTTCACAGCTTATCATCTTGCCGTTCGGAGTCAAACACATACGCAATCAATGAGTGCAGCTTAATCCGATTTAATCTGTCCCGCGCGGGTTGAACGGATACCGCACCGGAGTTCTGAACGGACGGATTGAGGGTCGAGAATCTTCGGCCGAACCGAAAGGTGATCCCAAGACGGTTTTCCTTGGAGGCGTTATCGGTTATCACCATTGAGCGATTCAGTACGGAAGACGGGGAGCGCATGATTCACCGCGGGGGATAAACCCCGTGCCTTTCCGACGGGTTGGCCGGCCTCCTGCGGGGCGGGCTTTGCGCATCCCGAATGGACGTTCCGGGCCCTGGAATCGCTCGACTTGGGGGTTGGTCGCGTCGTGCGACGACCCGTTGAGGCACAACATTCATTCAGTCCGGAGACCGTTTTGAAGATGGAATCGGGCAAGAGGAACGACAAGCTCCCCGAGCTTCTCGCTCCCGCGGGGCACATGGAGGGTTTCTTCGCGGCGGTGGATAACGGCGCGGATTCGATTTATCTCGGGCTCAAACAGTTGAGTGCACGGGCATCGGCCGTGAATTTCTCGCTCGATGAGCTTGCGCGGCTCGTTCCATATGCCCACGCGAGACGGGTCTCGGTAATCGTCGCCCTGAACAGCCTGGTGACCGCTTCCGAATTGTCCGGAATACCGGATGTGCTGCAATCGCTGTCGGATCTTCAGGTGGATGCGCTGATCGTCCAGGATCCGGGGGTCATTCACCTGGCGCGCAGGCTGTTCCCGTCCTTGAGACTGCACGCCAGCACGCTCACGACGATTCACAACAGCGCCGGGGTGCGTCAAATGCAGCGGATGGGAGTCTCGAGGGTGGTCCTGGCCCGCGAATTGACCCTGGACGAGATCGCCCGGATTCGCGCTTCGACCGGCGCGGAACTGGAAGTCTTCGTCCACGGGGCGTTGTGTTTTTCGTACTCCGGGATGTGCCTGACGAGCAGTTTCCGAGGCGGTCACAGCGGACTGCGGGGGCGGTGCGTTCAGCCTTGCCGGCTGCAGTTCAGGCAGGGCAGGAAAACCGGCTACTTTCTCTCCTGCAATGACTTCAGCGCGCTGCCTTTCGTGCCCGAGCTGAAGAAACTGGGACTCGCGGCTTTAAAGATAGAAGGACGCATGAAGCCCGCGGATTACGTCAGCCGGGTCGTCAAGGCCTACAGGCTTGTCCTCGACGCCGACGAAGCTCACACATCGGAGGCGGTCCGGGAGGGGATGCAGTGGATCGCCGATGCTCCGTCGAGACGGCTGGTTTCGGGCTTCTTGGAAAAAAACTTCAACGAGACCGTTTTGACTCCTCACAGATCGGGGTCCAGCGGTCTCTGGATCGGCACGGTAAAGAAGATCTCGCAGGATGGAGCGCATGTTTCGCTGAGGCGCGGGCTGAAGGCGGGCGATCGGTTGCGCCCGGAATCCAAGGAAGGGAAAGAAGAGCCCATCTTCAGAGTGACGGGGATTGCCGCGCTCGCCGGCACGCGGCTGGCTGCGGCTGAGCCGGGAGATGTCGTGGTCGTCAGCGGCAGGGGAGGGCTCAAGGCAGGCGACCGGTTGTTTCGAATCGCCTCAGAAAGCGCCGGGGCTCACACGACTGTCCCGAACCGGCTCAAGAATGTGAAGCCCCTGACCTACCGAAAGACTTTTTCCGACCCGGCCGGGAGGGCGGGAGCTCTCGGCGAACGCCCGGAAGCCGGTGGTGTCGAACGACAGGAGGAGCGTCTCACCATCAAGACGGGAACACTCCATCACATGGCCGAAGCATTCAAGAGCAACCCCTGGCGGGTCCTGCTCACGGCTACCAGGACGAATCTCGAGCGCATGGCGAGGCAGCGGCTGCCGAAGGCTCAAAAGAGCCGCTTCGTGTGGTCGTTGCCGCCGTTGATTTCCGAAAAGTCCGACCTCGAATACTACGCGCGCGCCGTCAACTGGTTTGTCGACAAGGGCTTTCTGCTCTGGGAATTGAACAACTGGGGTCACTTCGATCTGTTCGCCGAAAGGCAGGGTCCGGGATTCATCGCCGGTCCCCGGTTCAACCTGCGCAACGGGGCGGCGCTGGCTGCCATGGCGGAGGAAGGTTGCCGCTGGAGTGTGCTCTCCCCCGAAATCACCTTCAAGGAATTGCAGCTCCTGGGCCGCATGCCCCTCCCCTCGCAGCCGATCGTCAGTGTGTATTCATGGCCGCCGCTCTTCACTTCAAGGCTGACTCCGAAACTCGAAGAAGGCAAACCCTTCTCGACCCTGCGCGGGGACGTCTACATGATGGAAAGGAAATCCGACGGCACCCGCGTCTACGCGGATCATCCCGTTTGCTGGTTCGACAGGTTGTCCCGTTTGCGCGAGGCGGGGCACCGCCATTTTCTCATCGATATCAGTGAAGCACCGGACGAGAAGGCCCTGGAGTTTCACAAGCTCATTCTCGGGTTCAGACGATCCAGATTCGAAGGGACCTGCCATCCGTTCAACTTCGACCGCGAACCCTGATTTCGGCTGGAGCCGCGCGAAGAAGACTCCTCCCGGGTTCGGCTCAATTCAATTTCCTTAACGACACCTCGAGATATGCCGGGAGAGCTGCCGGATCACGGCCGGACACCACGTTCCGGTCTTCCATCATCTCACGATCGAAGCATTCGGCTCCGGCGTTCCTGACGTCCACGGCCGCCGATTTCCACCCGGTCACCGTCCTTCCCGCGGGCACCTCGGGGGTGCGGCAGTTGCGGACTTCAGTGGATGAGGCGTCGCTTCATGACAATCAGCGCCAGGGGAAAGAAAACGAGGCAGCAGGCAACCAGATAGGCAAGTCCCCACAGGATTTCGACCCGAAACACCCCGAGGCAGAGCCAGCGGGTCGCCTGCACCAGGTGCGTCAACGGGAAAAGAAGAGCCAGCTTCTGCGCCCACCCGGGCAGACCTTCCATGGGGAAAAAGGTCCCGCTGAACAGAAACATGGGCGAAATGAACAGGAATATCGGCAGATTGAACATGTCGATGCTCGGAATGACGCCTGTGAAAACCATCCCGATGGCGCCGAACGCTATGCCGCCAAGGAAAGACAGCGGGATGACGAGCAACCCCTCCGGGTAGCGCACCAGGCCGAACGCGCTGACCACGCCCAGCATAATCACCGTGGCGATGAGGGACTTGGTGGCGCCCCACATGATTTCTCCCGTGATCACTTCATCGAGGGAAAGCGGCGTGGCCAGCATCGCATCGAACGTCTTTTGATAATACATACGCACGAAGGAGGTGTAGGTATTTTCGAAAAAGGCGTTGTACATCATCGTGATGGCGAGCAGGGAAGGGGTGATGAAGACGACGTAGGAAAGTTCCATTCCCTCGACGCGCACGCTGCCGATGAGCGCGCTCAGACCGATTCCGAATGCGGCCAGGTAGAGGAGCGGCTCCAGGAGCGGGGTCAGGAAGTTGACGAGCCAGATCTTCCTGTAGACGATCAGGTTGCGATGCCAGACGCGGATGAACCGCCGCGACACGTCGAACCGTCCGATTCTCATTCTCTCAGCTCCCTTCCGGTGAGCCTCAGAAAAACGTCTTCCAGGGTGGCCATGCGTCGGATGCAGTTTTCCCCGCAATAATCCATGCCGATGCTTTCGAAGAGCCGGTCGTTTTCGCCGCCGTAGATGATAAGCCGGTGGTCGAGGTTGTCGTGCATCAATTCCCGTGCCCGGACGAACGCGCGCAGTTCGTCGGCGGGTTCCAGGATTTCGAGAACGTGGTGTCCGGCATATTCGCGCACCAGATCGAGGGGGCTTCCCGTGACCAGTATTTTGCCGTGATCCATGATGATGAGCCGGTCGCAAAGCCTGGCGGCCTCATCCATGTTGTGCGTGGTGAGCAGGATGGACAGCCCCTGAGCTCTCAGCTTCTCGAGTTTTTCCCAAACCTGGTGCCGCGATTGAGGATCGAGCCCCGTGGTGGGCTCATCCAGGATCAGGAGCTGCGGGTCGTTGATCAGGGCGCGGGCAAGGACCATTCGCCGCATCATGCCCCCGGAGAGGCTGCTCACCATGTCGTTTCGACGGTGATCGAGCGCCATGAACCGCAGGAGCTGATCGGCTTTTTCCCGTGCCGCGCCGCGGGGAATGTCGAAGTAGCCCGCGAAGACTTCGAGGTTCTGCAGGACGGTGAGATCCGGATCCAGGTTGTTGTCCTGCTGGCAGACTCCTATGCCGAACCGGACCGCCCGCCAGCCGAAACTCACGTCGACGCCGAAAATCTTCAAGGTTCCCGCCGTGAGCGGCGAGAAACCGTAGACCATCCTTATGGTCGAGGTCTTTCCCGCTCCGTTGGGGCCCAGCAAGCCAAGGCATTCACCCGGCAGAAGGTCGAACGAAATGGCGTCCACGGCGAGAAAATCACCAAACCGCTTGGTGATGTTCCGCGCCTCGATGACTGGTGCATGAGCGTTGGTCATTTGTGCTGCCCCGGCAATTCCTTTCGCCCGAACGTCTCAGGTCGGCGTTGTTTTCGCGTGAGATTGAGGCTCCACTTCATGATAGCAAACCCGCCCGTTTCAGCTCAACCATTTATCCCGGTTTGCCCCGATGGGAATCCTTCAGTGCGGGCGAGGAGCATTGTCTCGAACACGGCCGGGGGTCCGTCCGGAGTGGTGGACGTGCGCGGGGAGCGCGGCGGCGTGAGGCCGTCGCGCTCGATTCTTTCATCGGGACGATGGAACCGACCGCGGTTCCATCCATTGACTTGTTCAGCCTTTACAAGGGACGCAAAGGTTGTGTTCGTCGACACACGCGTCACAAAACGTTCTATGGCAAATGCGGCACTCCGACACGGCGCTCTCGCGATCGTATTCCTCGCCGCAGGCGGCACATGCAAACTCCTGGTGTTTGATCGAAACGGGTTCCATCTCACAACCTCCCCGGCACCGGACCCCTTTGCCTCGACATCGCACCCCGGAACCTTCGCATCCAGGCATTGGCAACCTCAACCAATCCGTCGCGTCGAGGCTCCAGTCCGGAGCCGCCTCTTTTACCAAATCGTTTCTCCTATCAGTATGCATAGTTGGAAAGTAATTGCGATTCGGTGCGGGTCAAGACCGAATGGATCGGCCCGTTCGCCCATGTCGGGTTCCGCGCCGAGGGTTCATAGAATTTTGCATGCAAGGCGGGTTCATCGGGCGGGCGGGGATAAAGCCCTCCTCTTGTATGTCTGAAGTGCACATCGGTGCGTGGCAACTGTGTTCTTCGTCAACTCTTGAATCGCGCGGCAAGGGCGGGATGCGCGGCAGCGCAGCCCACAGTCCCAAACCCCTTGCCCCTGCCGTCATAGCCAACATACAAGGGGAGGACTAAATGCCCTCCGGCCCAATGCATCCATCTTGAACGCAACCTGCTATTGCGGTCCTGCCGGCGGGGAGCGTGACGATGAAGGTTGCGCCGTTTCCCGGTGTGCTTCTGGCCGTGATCTCCCCGCCGTGGCTTTCGACGATCTTCTTACAGATCGCCAGCCCCATGCCGGTTCCTTCGAAGGCTTCGCGCCCGTGAAGCCTCTGGAACGGAGCGAAAATCCGTTCGAGGTCGGCCTCGTCGAAACCTATTCCGTTGTCTTCCACAAAGATGCGATACCAGCCGGGGGAGTCCGCGGGTTCGTCCGATGGCCCGTCCGCGAACCAATGGCTGCGGATTCCGATACGGGGGCTTCCCTCCGCCTGGAATTTGAGGGCGTTGCCGATCAGGTTCTGAAAGAGCTGGCACATCTGGTCGGCATCGGCCATGACCACGGGCAGGAATCCGACCTCCACCCGGCCTCCGGCTTGTTCGATGCAAAGCTCCAGGTCGCTGAGCACACTTCCGATCACGTCGCGCAGATCGGTCATTTCGTGCCGGCCGGACGTTGCGGTCACGCGCGAGAAAGTGAGCAGGGCATCGATCAGTCGTTGCATCCGCGCGGCCGCGTTCTGCATTCTCTCCAGGTAGTTGATCGCCGTGTCGGACAAAACGTCGGCGTATTTTGAACGCAGACGTTCTCCAAAGGTCTGAATCTTGCGCAGGGGTTCCTGCAGGTCGTGGGATGCGACGAAGGCAAAATCCTGAAGATTCCGATTGCTTTGCTCCAGGCGTTGAGTATGGAGCTGCAACTCCTTTTCCACCTGTTTGCGTTGAAGAATCCCCGCGATGACATTGGCCACCGCAAGGAGAAATTCTTCTTCACGCCGGTCGTGCGGGTGGCCGGCTTTCAAAGTGAGGTTCATGACGCCGAGGGTCTGGTCCGAAAAAAGGATCGGGACACAGTAGTGACCGTGCGGCCTGGCCGTTTCATGCGGGGAGCCGTTCGTGCCCTTGACGCACTCGAAATAGCGGAACGTTCCGTCCACCGCCGTCTGCCCGCAGAGGCATTTCCCGAACGGAACCTGCGCGCAGTTGGCCGTCACGCGGTCGGGAATTCCGATCCGGGCTTTCATGACGAGCGTTTGGCGATCTTCTCCGACGACAAAGATCGCGCCTTGCGGCTGAAAGCCGAGCGAGGGACTGGGACTGAACAACACCTTGTTCAGCGAATGCGCAAGGAATTCTTCCAGGGGGATATCCTGGAGGGACAGGCCGAGGATTGCTCCGATGACCTCCTGGGTATCGTATTTAAAGCGGAGCTCATCCCTGGTTTGGAACCTGTGAACGGCGTCCGCGATGAAGTGGGTGTTCGATTCGATGAGCTCCACCGCATGCGCGGCAACCCTCCAAGGTCTCCTGTCGGCGAGGAGGATCGCGCCCGCGACACGCTCTGCGTGTCGAATGGGGATCACGGCGACCGACGCGAATCCGGACCGGACACATTCGCTTATGAGTCGGGTGCTTACCCGATCGTCATCGGGTGCAGTCGTTGCGGCGGTGTCGGAACACAGAAAGGAGCCTTGTCGCGTCAGATACGGAAGGTCCTGCGATTTGTCTCTATCGACGATGTCCCGCGCGTATACGGGATGGTCGTGATCGAGCAGGAAGGGATTTTCGGATTCCGGGGATTTCTTCTTGAAACCGAGATAGGACGCGCATGGGCGGGCGGCGTCGTCGAAAAGCCTGATGCCCGCGCACCGGCACCCGCTCCAGGTGCGCAGGAGGAGCACTGCCCGATCCAGGTATTCCTGCAGGGATCCCGCTTCCGTCAGCAACTTGAGCAAGGAGTTGCCGGCCCGGGTCCGGTTTTCGATTCTCTTTCGATCCGCAATCGCCCGCTCGAGTCTCCTGTTGCTCGCCGCAAGCTCCCGCGTGCGTTTGCTGAGGAGTTGTTCGAGGTGCAGGCGGTATTGGGTCGATCCCGGTTCCTGCCTCACCGTCGCGGCTTTGTCCGCCTGGTTGGACGGCCGCTGCCGCAGAGCGTCTTCAAGTTGCAGGTTGCGCGTGCGCAGTTCGTTCAGCTCGGCGAGCAATTGGCTTCTCGTCTTGATATCTTCCTCCATGACACGACCCCCGCGGCTCTGCAGGCCCGGGACCGCGGCCTTCGAAACGACCGGATGGAAGAACGGGAACCGGTCGAGGCGCGGTAAGAGATTTTGAAGGCCGGACACGACGGTCTTGCCGGATGCGGCTTCCGGCAGTCATTCCCATGAACGTCCACGAGCGACGCGTTCAAAAACGCGAAACTCATATGCCCGTCGATGGTTGTGAGCGTATCGAACGATCCGCCCTGAACATCTCCCGGAGGCGGTCGGCGCCCGGAGGCATTTGCAGATGCGGATTTCCGGCTCCGCGGGAATGGCCGGTGCAGATGCCCCGGACGTCTTTGACTGTCGGTCGCGAGCGTCTTCATGGCTCCCGGAAGGGAACACACCGGAGAACACCGCCAAATCAGCGAACAACGGCTTTCGTTGCACCGGCGAAGCGCACCGCCGCCCTGCCGGCCGGGGAGAACGAAATCCACGACGTTGAATAATCACTGTATAGTTTGATCTAACATATGCCCTTGCCCTGCAAAGGCAAGTGGGGAAAAGGGTGTAAAAAGGGGGAGCGCCGGGTGTAGGGACGGTTCGAGGCAATGTAGTCACGGCGCCCCCGGCTCGGGAATTTTGAGTACCCAAGGGGGCATGGTATCATTCGTCCAATGGGTATTGTGGGGTTTGGATATCGGGAGAGCGCGCCGGGTTCATTGCGGGAACCGAATGAGTAATGTATTCTTCCGGTGAAACAGATTGTTTCAGAGATAAATGCACGGACTGTAGCCGCGATGAGGCAGGCTGCGTCGCCCGGTAGAGATTTTCATGAAACAAGGCGCTCTTCGATCATTCCGGGAATGGCGGGAAATACGGGCAACCCGCGCTCTGGTCGGGGGAAGTGATGGCGGGGCGGCTCACCGCAAGGAGGCGAGTGTGGCTGGCAGTTCGAAGCGATCCGCCGGCACGAAGGTTTTATGAGTCAGAATCCTTACCGACAACTGAACTGGTCGCCGCTGAGGGCAATACGGGAGTATTGCCTGTGGTGCTGTGCCGATCAAAGGAAGGAAGTCTCGTCCTGCGCGGCGGAAGGCTGTCCGTTGCACCCATTCCGGTTCGGGAGGATTCGAGGGGGCGACCCGGCCTGCCTGAAAGCCATACGGCGCAAATGCCTGGATTGCGTGACCGGTTCCCATTCCGAAATCGTGAAATGTGAATCCCGAGACTGCGTGCTGTGGCATTTCCGGCTCGGGACGTATCCGCCCTGCGCAACGTGACGACAACGACCTGCAAATACCGGGAACTGTGTCTCCCGGTGACGAGGGACGTATCCGCCCTGCGCAACGTGACGACAACGACCCGCCCCGGAGCCGCCCGGCGTCATGTGCAGCATCATGAATACCCAGGTACAGGCAACGTTGGGCAAGCCTCAAATCCGCGCCCGATGGCCACAATGTGATCCCGGCTTGCGCATCCGGAAAAGGAGTCGAGTGCGGGACTCTTCCCGGAGAAATCGCCCGGCCGGATCGACAAGCATCTTACCGGCCGCGGCGATTGTCGGCACAGGCAATATTGTCGCGCAGGCCCACCGGCCTCCGGGGATCGCCCGGAGGCCTCCATGAGAGAACGGAGTTCTCGTTCCCGCCGATATCGGCCATGGCCTCTGTTTCTGAGGTGCGGCCCGTCCCGGCGCCGGCAACGGGCCTTATCGCCCTCATTTGAACGTCGCCCGTATGGTGTGTGCGGAGGTGACATTCGTGAAGGTGTATTGTGTCACCGCACCCACCGAAACCCCGTCAACCAGTACTTTCGCGACTCGGCGGCCCTTCTTCGGAGTGATGGTGAAAAGACGGGAGTCCCCGTGCTGAACGCTCACCTGGCCTGAAGGAGAGATGGTTCCGCCTGTTCCCGCCGAGGCCGTTATGATGTAAGTGTTGACGGCAAAGGTCGCCGAGATGGTGTGGTTTGCGGTGACGTTGGCGAAGGTGTATGAGGTCGTCGCTCCCACCGACGTTCCGTCCACGAGCACGTCGGCCACATGGTAGCCGGTCGCCGGGGTTATGGTGAAGGTCTGGTCCGAGCCGTGGTTGACGCTGACGGCGCCCTGGGGGGCAATGGAGCCGTTTGCGCCCGCCGAGGCCGTGATGATGTAAGTGTTGACGGCAAAGGTCGCCGAGATGGTGTGGTTTGCGGTGACGTTGGTGAAGGTGTATGAGGTTGTCGCCCCCGCCGACGTTCCGTCCACGAGCACGTCGGCCACGTGGTAGCCCGCCGCCGGGGTTATGGTGAAGGTCTGGTCCGAGCCGTGGTTGACGCTGACGGCGCCCTGAGGGGCGATGGAGCCGTTTGCGCCCGCCGAGGCCGTGATGGTGTAAGTGTCTGCGGCGAAGGCCGCGGAGATGGTGTGGTTTGCGGTGACGTTGGTGAAGGTGTATGAGGTTGTCGCCCCCACCAACGTTCCGTCCACGAGCACGTCGGCCACGTGGTAGCCGGTCGCCGGGGTTATGGTGAAGGTCTGGTCCGAGCCGTGGTTGACGCTGACGGCGCCCTGGGGGGCAATGGAGCCGTTTGCGCCCGCCGAGGCCGTGATGATGTAGGTGTTGACGGCAAAGGTCGCCGAGATGGTGTGGTTTGCGGTGACGTTGGTGAAGGTGTATGAGGTTGTCGCCCCCGCCGACGTTCCGTCCACGAGCACATCGGCCACATGGTAGCCGGTCGCCGGGGTTATGGTGAAGGTCTGGTCTGAGCCGTGGTTGACGCTGACGGCGCCCTGAGGGGCGATGGAGCCGTTTGCGCCCGCCGAGGCCGTGATGGTGTAAGTGTCTGCGGCGAAGGCCGCGGAGATGGTGTGGTTTGCGGTCATATTGGTGAAGGTGTATGAGGTCGTCGCCCCCGCCGACGTTCCGTCCACGAGCACGTCCTCTACATGCCACCCGGAATCTGCAGTGATGGAGAACGTCCTGGCGCCGCCTTCCAGCGTATCAATTTGCCCTTCCGGCGAGATGGTTCCGTTGGGGCCTGCGGCAGCCGTGATTTTGTAGAAGCTGTCGTTGTACAGCAGCCCCTTTTTGTCCGTGAGCGCATAGAGCCTTGGGCCCGGCACCACGTACAGCCCGACGATATTGTTATGATAACCTCCGATCACCAGGGATCGGTCCCATGAAGATCCCGTGTACTGAAGAATCGTTCCGAAGTCGCCGCCGGCGAAGAGCTCTGAACCGGGCGTGCCCACGATGCACGCGGGGTTGATGCCGGGACTGCCGTAGCTCACGGTGTTCCATCCGAAGCCGTCGTAACGATAGAGCGCACCTCCTGAGGCCACAAAGACATTATCCGGAGAAGTGCCCCAGACACCGACAGGTTCAAAACTTCCGGCCAGCCCCGCATTCATTGACGTCCACGAGGAGCCGTCGTAATGCATTACGGTACCGTACTGTCCGACGGCGTAAACGTCGGATGAGGACAGTCCCCATACGCTGTAAAGCAGGTATGGGGTCGGGCTGGTGTACGACCAGGAGGAACCGTCGTAATGTCTGATCCCGTTGCCCACAGCGAAAATGTCGGAAGAAGAGGTGCCCCAGATTCCGTATACGTCACGGGAATAGTATTGCGGGAACATCTGCTGTGTCCACGATGACCCGTCAAACTTAAAGAGTGCTCCGGAGCGGCCTATCGCATAGACATCGGACGGGGAAGCGCCCCAGATGCCTTCCAGAAAAGGAGTTCCCAGCAGGCCGGCCCCGTTCATATTTCCCCACTGACTGCCGTCAAAATGCAGGATCAGGCCTATGGAGCCCACTGCGAAGACGTTCGAGGTGGAGGTTCCCCAAACTGCCTGAATCGTCCCGGAGCCAATCGAGGTCCAGGTCGCGCCGTTGCTCCACGTGGTGCCGTCGAAGCGGCGGACCGTTTCGTTAGGCCCCACTGCAATGACATTCGTGGGAGATGCTTCCCACAAACCGTAAAGATCCCGGGTGGTTCCACTCGCCATGGAGGTCCACCCGGAGCCGTCGAAATGCAGGATGGTCCCCATTGAGCCCGCTGCGAATATATCTGCGACCGACGTACCCATGATGTCCAGGAGATTCTGCGAGGTCCCGCTGTCCATAGGTTCCCATTCCGTGCCGTCGTAGTGCAGAATGGTGCCGGACAAGCCCGCGGCGAAGACATCCGCTGAAGATGCGCCCCAAAGGCTCCGCAGCTCGGACGAGACCCCGCTGGTCATGATTCCCCACGAAAAGCCGTCGTAGTGGAGGATTGTGCCCCCGGCGCCAACCGCGAACAGGTCCTGGGCGGATGTTCCCCAGATGCCGTAAAGCGAGACGGTGACGGGAACGGTCATTTGCGACCAGGAAAGACCATCGTAATGCAGGATCGTGCCGTTGGCGCCTCCGGCAAAGATGTCATCGGCGGACGTCCCCCAGATACAGTAAAGATGCTGCGAGATTCCGCCGACGACGGGACTCCAGGCGGAACCGTCGTAGTGCAGGATCGTGCCCGAATCGCCGACGGCATACAGGTCTGCTGAAGACACTCCCCAGATGCCGGACAGGTTCTGATGGGTTCCACTGAACATCGGGGTCCAACTGACGCCGTCATAGCGACTGATGGTCCCGTAAGTGCCGACTCCAACGATGTCCGACGCCGAGAAGCCCCAGACACCTCTGAGATCTCCGGTGGATTTGGTGGGAAATTCCCATTTCCATTCCGCGGGTGCGTTACTCGCTGAGAACAACATCCCCAAGATCAGACAGATCGCCAGAACGCTCTTTACCCACCGTGTCGACATGGATTGCCCCTTTGTTCTCGAGATGAATTTTGCGAAGCGCCGCGACATTTGCAGCTCAGCGCTTCAGGAATATGGATGCTCAGCTGCCGCCAATCGGCGGCAGCGCGTGATCGGGCCGAATGTTCGCGTTGGAGAAGGTTTCAGTTCCAAAAACTCTGTCGCTTCAAATGGTCAAAATCGAAAGCTACCCCCGGATACACCTCGATCAACCCGGGATCCGGGTCGATGGCGTCTTTCATCCATGCAACATGGTCATAATTCCATCGACATCATCCGGGATGTTGAACAGTCAATTCTTGGCAACAACGCATTTCCAATCTTTTCATACAGCGCCGCAGACTCGGGACACACTGCAACCTTTTGGGAAAAAATAAGCTTATTGTTCAGGATAGAATATATTGTTGAGGATTGAAAGAATGTCCATACATCATAGAGGTTAAAGATTTTTAATCATCATTCCAATCTGTGAGTTGATGGATGGATATTATCCGTCGGGCAATCCGGGCGAATCTTTAGGAAAGCGCCTGAAAACCGCTGAAGATGGCTTCAAAGAGGTGTCCTTGCGCACCTTTGTAAAGAGTATCGGAAAGCCGGATTTTTTGCACGGAATGCTAGAAGCTGCAGGCTTTCTTCGACGGGTATCATTCCTTGGAAAACACGACGTCCCCGTAAGGTTACAATGCACGGGTCGGGCAAAAAGAGATGCCGGCGCCTGGGAAAGTTCGGGGTTACGAACAGCGCATCGTCTTTTCTTCCTCCTGGTTGCGGTTCACCCCCGCAGACGCCGAGGGAATACCCTTCCATGTCCTCTCGGTAAAGCGCCCGGATGCCTGGACACAGGCGCGGGTTGGGAATTTCACGATAAAGGCCGCGTTTGGTCTGCCGCCGACGAGTCGCCGCGGGCCTCACTCCCGGCGATCCTCGCCGCTTGGAGCAGCGCAAAAGGGGAATCGAGGTCCGGCTCCGGAGTGGGTACGAAAATTCGAAGCGGCTCATCAGTAAAGAATTAAACAAAGCGTTTTCTCCTGATATATTGTTGTCAAAGACAAAACCGACCGAGAAATCTCCACGGAGGAAGCGGTCCGGCCGGAGAGGGCCTCCAGGTGGCCGCGTCCGCGGCGACAGCCGGGAGCAAGCGGCGAGGGCACACGTTCATTGGTGGGCCTTTCGGGGTTTTCACTTCGGATAAGCCTTGCAGAGGAGCATAAAATGAGAGCCATGATCACGGTAACTCTTTGCTTAGCCGGTATGCTGGGGTTTTGGGGAGCTGGAATTGCCGGAAGCCCGGATCAAAGTCAAATCGACGTCAACGATGAAGACGCGTTTTCCTGCACGGATTCTGCGGTGTCGGCAATCGAGGCGGCCGCTGCCCCTCCTGCTGCTGTTCCAAAGACGGGACAGAGGATAACTTATGGACCGAGAGACGACGGTCAGCTGCGGAAGGGAGTTGCCTGGCCGATACCCCGCTTTACCGACAAAGGGAACGGAACGGTGAGGGATAACCTGACAGGCCTGATCTGGCTGAAGGATGTGAACTGCAAGAAGTTCTATGCCGGCGATACGGGCACGAGCAACTCTCGAAGCTGGAACAGCGCCCTCGTCTCCGCAAACAGGTTGAAAAGTGGCTATTGCGGCCTCAGCGACGGCTCAGTTGCGGGCAATTGGCGCCTGCCCAATGTGAGGGAGTTGGAAAGCCTGACGGCCTACCGATTCTGGGATCCGGCTTTGTCGAACAGGGCTGGAACCGGGCATTGGAGCGAGGGAGATCCTTTCCTGGGCGTAACCTGGGCAAGAACTCCCTGGTCTTCAACCACTTGTGCAGCCAATTCGAACACTGCCTGGATCTACGACTTCAGCTTCGGCTATCCGGCCGGCGCTTCAAAAACCGGTTCGTGGGGGGTGTGGCCGGTTCGATGAATACAAGCTGAAATCATCTGCACATTTCGATGCCCCTGTTTGTGGTACCATGCTCGAAGCTGGACTTCGATTCGCCTTTGTGGTGATCTCAGCCGCAACAGGTGCATCAGACGATTCAAATCGCAACCCGTCAGAGGCAGCCGGAAGCGGCGTCGGGCATCGGGCCCCCGCGCTCCATCCCGATCGTTAACAGGGTCTCCCGGTGCCCGAGAGGGAATTCCACATGCACAACGCTTCGAGCAAGACCCGCTGGAAAGCAAGCGAGCCGTAGTCCATCCATTCGTCCGGGCGCCGGACTTGGCGGGATCCCGGCGCGCAGTTCCGGTGCGCAATTCCACTCCCTGCCCGCTCCCGGACGTCAGGAGCCCTTGCGAAACGCGGCCTCCTTACCCGCCTCGAGAGCCTTTTGGGGCTCGATGAGACCGTAGAGCTGGATAAATTTGGCCACGAGCCCGGTCCAGCCGGTCTGGTGGCTTGCTCCAAGCCCCGCACCGTTATCACCGTGGAAGTACTCGTAGAAGTGAATGTGATCGCGCCAGAGGGGGTCGCTCTGAAACTTCTGCGTCCCGCCATAGACAGGCCGTCGGCCGGATTCGTCGCGGGTGAAGATTCGAGTGAGCCGGTCGGCGATCTCCTTGCTCACTTCGAAGAGGTTCATCATCTTGCCGGACCCCGTGGGGCATTCAATTTTGAAGTTATCGCCGTAATAAAGGTAGAAACTCAGAAGCGCCCGGATGATGAGCGCGTTCACCGGCATCCAGATCGGCCCCCGCCAGTTGGAGTTGCCGCCGAACATACCGGTGTTCGACTCGGCCGGCAGGTAGTCCACCCGATGTTCCTGGCCGTGCACGTGGAAGATGTACGGGTGCCGGTCGTGGAACTTGGAGAGCGAGCGGATGCCGTAGGGGCTCAGGAACTCGTCCTCGTCAAGCATCCTGGTGAGGATGCGCTGGAGCCGTTCCGGGTTGACCAGAGCGATGATCCCCCGCTCCGCCACGCCGAAATGACCCGGCCCCGTGGGGTGAATCGGCTCCATAAGCTCCGGCATGCGGCGCAGACGCTCATGCAATTGTCCCATCGCCCGCGGAATGCGTTCCCTCTGCCATTTGTCGACGACCGTGGTGGCGCAAAGGGGCAAGAGACCCACCATCGAACGCACCTTGAGCCTCTGGGCGCTGCCGTCGGGAAGTCTCAGAATGTCGTAGTAAAAGCCGTCTTCCTCGTCCCACATGCCCTCCTGACCGGGACGGTTCATGGCGCCGGCGATATAGTAGAAGTGCTCTATGAATTTTACGACCATGTCCTCGTAGGCGCGGTCGTGAGTGGCGAGCTCCACGGCGAGCTCCGCCATGTTCTGAGTGAAAAGGGCCATCCACGCCGTTCCGTCCGCCTGCTCGAGGTGGCCTCCCGTCGGAAGCGGGGCGCTGCGGTCGAAGACGCCGATGTTGTCGAGCCCCAGGAAGCCTCCGTCGAAGACGTTCTTGCCGAAGCGGTCCTTTCGGTTCACCCACCAGGTGAAGTTCAGCAAGAGTTTGTTGAAGGCGGTCTTGAGAAAGTCCAGGTCGACTGTGCCGCGCAGGGCCTGCTCGGTGCGGTGCAGGAAAAGTGTCGCCCAGGCGTGGACCGGGGGATTCACGTCGCTGAAGTTCCACTCGTAGGCGGGGATCTGGCCGCTGGGATGCAGGTAGACTCCACGGAGCATCAGCTCCATCTGCTCCTTGGCGAAGTCGGGATCGGCGATGGCGATGGGCAGCGTGTGAAAGGCGAGGTCCCAGGCGGCGTACCAGGGGTACTCCCACTTGTCGGGCATCGAGATGATGTCCTCGTTCATCATGTGGAACCACTCCCGGTTCCGGAACTCCCGGCTCCCCGTATGGAGCGGGTTGGCGCGGTGTTCGTCCAGCCATTGGTCACCGTCGAAGAAATAGAACTGCTTGCTCCACATCATGCCGGCGATGGCTTGGCGCATGACGTTGGCCGCGTCCGGGGAGACCGAAGGCGGGGTCACCGACCGGTAGAACTCGTCCGCCTCCCGGATGCGGGCCGTCATAGTCTCGTCAAAGTCCGGCCCGAACGGGGATGCGGAGGCTTTTGTTTTCCGGCCTTTTCCGGCAGGGGGCCCTCCGACGAGCCGCAGCCGCACCCTCGCCGATTGGCCGGGGCCTAAGGTGAGCCGGTAGTGGGCGGCCAATTTCGTTCCCGCCTTCTCGGGGTTCACCGCGCCCTGCTGACCCAGCACCACGCAGTTGTTTATGCCGTCTTTCACGTACGGGCCGGCGTTTGGGTAATCGGGGAAGAGCCGCTCATTGTTCGTTTCGTTTTCGGTGAAGAGCAGCGGCACATCTCCCTGGCAGTACAGGGTGTATTCGCCTCCGAGCGGATGTGCGCCAACAGCCGCCATCACGCCCGGTGACCCGTCTATTTGCCGGAGCCGCGGTTTCTCCGACGGCCTTGAAATCCACGAAGCCCAGTCGTTGCGGAACCACAGGGTCGGCAAGAGGTGCAGTTGGGCCTCTTCCGGTCCTCGGTTTACAGCGGTAATTTGCACCAGGATGTCTTCAGTGCCCTTTTTGGCGTATTCAACGAAAACGTCGAAATAGCGGTCGCCGTCGAAGACACCGGTGTCGAGGAGCTCGTATTCCATCTCGTCCCGGGTGCGCCGGCCGTTCGTCTCCACCAGGTCCTCGTAGGGGAATGCGGCCTGGGGGTACTTGTAAAGAAACTTCATGTAGGAGTGGGTCGGCGTGCTGTCGAGGTAGAAGTAATACTCCTTGACGTCCTCGCCGTGGTTGCCCTCGCTGTTGGTCAAGCCGAAGAGGCGTTCCTTGAGAATGGGGTCCCTGCCGTTCCAAAGGGCCAGGGCAAAGCAGAACCGCTGCTTGTTGTCGGAAAGGCCGGCGATGCCGTCCTCACCCCAGCGGTAGGTCCGCGAGCGCGCCTGGTCGTGCGTGAAATAGTTCCAGGCGTCGCCATTTTCGCTGTAATCCTCGCGGACCGTCCCCCACTGCCGCTCGCTGAGATACGGCCCCCACTTCTTCCAGTCCGCCTTTCCTGCGCGGGATTCCTCCAGCCGTATGGATTCTGCGGTCATGTGCTCCCTCCCGATTCTCATATTCCAGGTTGGATGTGTTCCTCACAAAACCATTTCCCGAAAGCCCCCGGGAGTGAGCAGGCAGGTCGTCCCTTAAGAGAACAGGGGCTGCGTTGGGCTTCTCTGCCTGCCACGGCAGGTTTTCAACGGTCTTTCCCCTCGCTGCGAGGGATACCGGTGGTACAATCGCATGCGAATCGCATCGTCGCAGGTTAGCGGCGAAACTCCGCCGGGAATACGGAATCCGTATCGAAAGTGCTGATTGCTCCCGGAGCATGGCCAAATCGTCTGCATGAGATCATCTTGACCTGACCGAGTGCCGGTTGCCGTCACTGGTGAACAGAGGACCTGCGCCGCGTTGGGAGGAGAAGGCGAGATGAACGTCCGAAAGAGCTCATGGAGTATCTCAATGATGAGTTCTCTACTCAAAGAAGTCAAGCATAGTCCGTTGCTGTGCCTTTTCCCTTTCGTGCAAGCGGTGTTTGCCGTTCGGAAGCTCTATCGCAGGATTGTGTCGGGGAAGGACGGGGCCGTGCGCATCACGTCTTATACGAAGTTACCTAGAAAACAGACTCCCTCGGGAGTCTGTTTTCATGCTTCGCGGGTGTCGCAGGGGGCATGGATAATTGCGTTCAAGATGGATCTTTCAAGCACAAAAGAGCGGGGGAATGATTCCCCCGCACCCCCCAAGTTTCGGCCACACGCGCAAGCGCGTGAGGCCGAGTGCTCGGCGCTGTCGGCGACTGGCCGAAGGCCGCCGCCGCAGCGCCACACGGAGCCGCGAAGCGGCGAGGGGGTGTGGGGGATACGTCCCCCACGCTTTTAGAGTATCATCTCTTATGAACGCAGATCCGTATTACCTGACAGATGCTTTCCGCTCTCCGGATCCATAACTCAACCACACGCCGGGAACTTCCCCGCCTTTGGGGGAATCTTCACAGATCGGAGCTCCCTGGGGTTTACTGCCCATACTTAACCCTCTATGGCCGTGCAGAAGAAGGAACGGAATGGAAATCGTCGGAACTTTCATGGTATTTAAGGTGAGCGAGAAATACTAAGTGTCCCCCGGCGAAGACGGCGGCTTTGCGATTGCTGCCCGCTCAAAGGGGGCTACCCGCAATCCTTTATGGTCAAAACCTCAAAACCCGTTTGAGGGGTGAAGCTCATTGCGGCAGCGTACCCCGGCACCCGACTCGGTACCCTCAGAGGAGACGACCGTGGCGAGCCCCAAAATTACCGGCACTGACCGGCACCTACACTTACGGCCCCGTCGCAGTTGCGATAACGGCGATCTGCCGCTCGCGTATGCTGCCACTATCGCCGCTTCCGGCGCCGAGATCGTGAAGGAACTGGCCGGGAGTGAGAGCAAGACGACAGCCGTCTCCGTCGCCCTCGTCGATCACGAGCGCCTCCTCTGGGCGGAGGCGTTCGGCTCCATCGACCGGGCCCACGGTGCAGCGCCTACCACGGAAACCCTCTTCTGCATCGCTTCCTGCAGCAAGGTGATCGCCGCGGTTGCCGCGATGATCCTGGTCGATCGAGGGATGGTGGAACTCGATGCCCCGCTGGTCCGCTACGTGACCGATTTCCGCATGGCCGACGACGAACCGTGGCGTGACATCACCGTGCGCATGCTGCTCAACCACTCGTCCGGACTCCCCGGCATCCATTTCCCAAACGTTCTCACCGTTGTGCCGTTCCATGGTTACGCCGCCCAGGTTCGGGACATGCTGGCCACCGAACGCCTCAAGCACGCGCCGGGCGAGATGGCGGTGTACGGCAACGACGGCTTTATGCTGGTCGAATGCCTGGTCACCGCAGTCACCGGTCAGCCATACACCGAGTTCGTCGAGCAGGAAATCCTGAAACCGCTGGGGATGAATCACAGTCGCTTCGCCCTGGAACCCTTTGCCCCCGGCAGCTTTGCCCCCGGGCTGGATGAAGCGGGGCGGCCCGAGCCGCAGGAATACACCAACATCTATTCCAGCGGCCTCTTCTCGACGCCGAGCGATCTGGGAAACCTGGCGATGATGTTCCTCAATGGCGGCCGGCGGGGGGGCCGGCGCATTCTCTCCGCAGCAGCCGTGGCCGAGATGGGTCGGGACCAGACCGTGAACCTGGCGTTCAACCCGGTCACGGATCATCACGTCCACTTTGGCCTCGGCTGGGACGGCATACTTCAGGGGGGGCTGGCGGCCGCGGGGGTGACGGGGTGGCACAAGGCGGGCGACGCCGATCATTATCACAGCTATTTCATCGTCGCCCCCGACGAGCGCCTCGCGGTCGTGGTCATGGTCACCAACAGCATGGGGATAGGGAGCATCGCCACTCCCCTGGCCGAGCGGGTTCTGCTCCACGCGCTGGCCGAGCGGGGGCGCATCGCCCGGTTGCCGGTGCCGCCGGAACCCGCCACTCTCCCGGCCATCCCGGCCGGTGACGGGGAACCGGCTGCCTTCACCGGCATCTACGCCGGCAGCTACGGCCTGTATCGGCTGGATGTCGGTGCCGATCGCACCCTGACCCTCTCGAGCTTCGTCAACGATCGTTGGCACCCCGCTCCTGAAGGACTCAGGCTTCGTCAGGATGGTCGCTTCGTGGCCGACAGCTGTCCCGAGAGGGCATACCGCGGATTTGTGGCAGCCGGCCGCCGTTATCTGGCCGTGCGTGCCCCGTTCGGGATGGGGCACTACGATATGGAACTCCCCGTCGGCCATGAACTCCTCCCCGGCCAGCCCCTGTCGGCCCGGTGGCAGGCGCGCGTCGGCAGGCGGTGGCTGACGGCCAATGAACCTTGCAGCGCCTTTCTGGCTCTGGGGCGGCAGCCTCCCCTGATTTGCCTGGGAGAGGTCCAGGGTCTTGAAGGGTACCTCGCCGTATCGCTCCGTTCAGCGGGACTTGACCTGGCACAGGTCGTCGATCCGAGGGATAGTGATCATGTCGCCCGTATGTGTCTCAAGATTCCCATCGACAACGGGTGGGGGCTCAGTGATCTGGTGATCGAGGCGAGGGAGGGAGAGGAATGGATTCTCTGGTGCGGCACCCGGTACCGCCCGCTGGAGACCGTCCCCGCTCCGGAGTCGGGGCGCGGCACGGTGACGATCGGCCCCGAAGGGCTGGGCGAGTGGTTCCGGTGCCCGGCGGCTTCAGCTCTGACCCTGGCCGGCGCGTGCTCGTGGTATCTATATAATGCGGAATTCGATCTCAAGGACTGGGGCATGGGGGAGAAGACCATTGTCGGTTCGGTCGACGATGGTTCCTACCTGCTCCTGTACGGCGCGCCGGGAACGACCGTCACGCTGACGCTGCAACCTTGAGAGTTCAGGGGGAAAGGCTGAATCTCCAAGCATATTTCTGCTGGAAACCTGGGACTGACGGTGCACGCGGCGGTTCAAAACCCGACCGTGCGCTCAAACAAAAACGGGTCACGGCATCTCGGCCGCAACCCCTTCGTATTTGCTTGGCAGGCCAGGAGGGATTCGAACCCCCAGCCCTCGGATTTGGAGTCCGATGCTCTAACCGTTAGAGCTACTGGCCTGCGAAGCGAAAAATTATATAAAGGTTTCCCGGGGCGAAGTAAAGAAAAATCTTGGACACGCGCCGAAAGCCGTGGTAGAAGGAAAACAGCGGTGCAGGCCGGGATTGATTGTGCACGTTTTCACATTCTCAGTTCGAGCTATTTTTCGCAAACATCTTGCCAAACTTCGTCGCTCTGCTTAGGTTCAACTTGAATTCACCGCGGACGCAGAATTTTCTTTCCAATTGTCTATTATCACTCTCAAAAGGGGGGGGGCGAAATGAAGATCAAATACTGCAAGAAATATGAAAAGTATGTGAGCCAACAGCATTGTGAATTCTTTAACAACGGTCTTGACTGCGAATTCTATAACCATGCCTACTGGAACAGCATCAAGGACCTTTCGGAAGACGAGAATCGCCCGAAGTGGGAAGTTAATGCTGTGATCAAGCCATACCACTGCAATCTGCTGGATCGCGAGTATCTCAACGAACGAAACCGCAGGCGTCGCCTCTACAGAAAATCTTCCGGCATACAGATCTGAACGCGCTTCCCCGTTGCTCAGACTTCATCGGCGATTGACCTCGCATTCGAGTTTGCTGACGATACCTCGGCATTGATGTTGTCGCCCGACCTGTGTTATTTAGACTGTCCACGATAGAGTCGTCCGTTTTCAAGGGGTCGTGTTTTGTGCCTTTCCTGTTTCGTGGAGCAGGAGGAAGAGTGTCCTGCTGCACACAAGCGAGCTTACACGTATGTTCAAGAAACTTCTGGTGGCCAACCGGGGCGAAATTGCCATTCGTATCATACGTTCCGCCCAGGAACTCGGAATCAAGACCGTTGCCGTCTACGAGGAGACGGACAAGACGGCGATGCACATCATGCGCGCCGACGAAGCCGTCTGTCTCGGATCGGGACCGCGCAAGGACTACCTGAACATCGACCGGATCGTCCAGGCCGCTCTGAGCACGGGTGCGGAAGCGATCCATCCGGGATACGGCTTTCTGGCGGAAAACCCGATGTTCTCGAAAAAATGCACCGACGCGGGCCTGGTCTTTGTCGGGCCTCCCCCCCAGGTCATCATCGATATGGGCAACAAGGTGGTTGCGCGCAGGATCATGAAGAATGCCGGGATCCCGGTCATCCCGGGGACCGATATCCTGGAGGAGGGTGAGCTGGGGGAGCAGGACGCCGTGGATTTCGCGGAGGAATACGGCTTCCCCATTATGGTGAAAGCGGTGGCAGGCGGTGGAGGACGCGGCATTCGGGTCGCGACGAACGTGGGCGAGCTGATCAAGGGCCTGAAGATGGCGCGTTCCGAAGCCCGGATGGCGTTCGGCAACGATGACATCTACCTGGAGAAGGGATTGGGCAATCCAAGGCACGTGGAAGTCCAGATCGTCGCCGACCGGTTTGGAGACGTGATTCACCTCGGCACGAGGAACTGCTCGATTCAAAGACGGCACCAGAAGATGATCGAAATCGCCCCCGCCTCGCTTCCCGCCGACTTGTCGGAAAACGTCTGCCGGACCGCCGTCAAGGCGGCCAAGGCGTGCAATTACGTGAACGCGGGCACGGTGGAGTTTCTGCTGGATGAGGCCGACAATTACTACTTCCTCGAAGTGAATACGCGCATCCAGGTCGAGCACACCATCACCGAAATGATCACCGGGATCGACATCGTGCGCAAGCAGATCCGGATTGCCGCCGGCGAGCCGATTTCCATCACTCAGAAGGACGTCACTTTTCGCGGGGTCGCCATCGAGCTTCGGATCAATGCGGAAGACCCGAAGAACAACTTCATGGCAAGCCCCGGCGTGATTCAGATCTACCAGTCGCCGGGAGGCCACGGGACACGCCTGGACGGTGCGGTTTACCAGGGCTACGAGATTCCCCGGTACTACGATTCGATGCTGGTCAAGCTCACCGTCTACGGATTCACGTGGCGGGAGGCGGTGGACCGCCTGGACCGGACCCTGAAAAGTTTTGCCATCGCCGGCGTGAAGACCACGATCCCCTACTACAAGCAGATTGTGAAAGACCCGGATTTCATCGAGCAGCGGTTCGACACGTCCTATATCGAGACGCACCCTCATCTTCTGGACTACCAGGACGAGGTTCCCGAGTTGGAGAAGCTGGCAAGCCTCGTTGCTGAGATCAATGCCCGCGGGTATAATCCTTATGCCTAGGGCTGAGACCGTTCCCGGCCGCCCCACGGTGCACGGATTCGGGCCGCATCGAGGCGGCGGTCCGGCTGAGGACGTGAAGAACGGCGGCCACCCGCGGATATCGGCCGAACCCTGAAGGAGAACGATTCAATGGCTGAGAACGGACGACCCATCATTCCCGGAATGTCGAGCCGGGAAATCCTGGAATGCCTCCGGAAGACGCCCGGATATTTCATGACGAATAACGAAAGGGACGTTTCCCAGTCGGATTTCAAGGCGCGCATCATGCCGGCCACGACGCTCCGGGTGGCGCCGTATCGTGATGAGACGGGCTACTTCGCTTTCGAGATCACCGGGGGGGCCACGGTGCACGTGGACCTGATGCGCAAGCAGATCAATCCCGTCGAGAAGCTTCGACTGGTCCGAAAGGCCATGCCCAACACGCTCCTGCAGGCGGTGTGCAGGGGGAGAAACCTGTTCGGCTACCGGCCTTATCCGGACAATGTCGTGCGCATGACCGTGAGGCTGTTCTCCGAGTATATCGACGTCTGGCGCCTCTACGACTTCCTCAATCATATTCCGAACCTGATGGTGGCGGCCGAAGAGGTGAAAAAGGCGGGCAAGCTTCTCATGCCCTGCATCTGCTTCAGCACCGGGCCGGAACACACCGATGCGTTCTATGCGGGGAAGGTCGCCGAAATCCTTTCCGCGATGGGTGAGGACATCATTTTGTGCATCAAGAATCACTCCTCGCTGGGATCCGCGTTGCGAATCGGCGAACTGGTCAAAGCGATCCGCAGGGAATTCCCGAACCTGCTTCTGGCCTACCATGGCCACAATACCGACGGCAACGATCTTGCCCGAATGGTCGCGGCGGTTCAGGAAGGGGTGAAAATCGTCGAGGTCTCCGACCACGGATTCGGGGGGATTTACAGTCAGGCTCCGGCATTGAGCTTCATTCAGACCTTGCACGACTATGGCTGTTCGGCGCCGGGTTTGAACATTCAGCCGCTCCTGGAAACATCCGATATTTTGCGGCGCGAACGCCGTCTTTACGACAAGTACGAAGGCCATTATCACGGGTTCGATCCGACGGTGAAGCAGCACAAGCTGCCCGGCGGGGCGGCGAGTATCGCGTTCGAGCAGGCGGAAAAGGCGGGCCTCATGGACCGCACTCAGGAGATCTTCAGCGAGCTCAGCGAAGTCAATCGCGAGTTGGGCAACATATGGATGGTGACACCCGGCAGCCAGATCCTCTGGGCAACCGCCATGAACAATATCCTGCACGGCCGTTACGAAAAGCCTTCCGACGATTTGAAAAGACTGCTCCTGGGCCGGTATGGGCCGTTTCCATTTTACGATCCGCATGAATGGATCTATCAGAAGGTGCTGGAATCCGGGCGAACGGACGGCAAGAGATGGGATGAGATTCTTTCGACGGAGGCGGGCGTCCAGCATCTTGCGGATGAAGACCTGGAAGAGAGGCGGCGTCAGCTCGCGTTGAAGCTGAAACGGCCGGTGACGGAAGAGGAGTTGTGCCTGGCCCTTCAGTTTCCCAGGGATGCGGTGGAATATTTCCTTTTCGAGGAGCGGTTCGGGAAAACGTGGATGCTGCCCCCCGAGGTGTGGTTCAACCGGGGCGGATTCGCGGACGGGACTCGGATTACGTTCGCCGATTACGACGGAAAGACGCATCACATTGACATCGTGTCGACCCGCAAGTCGGCTGGGATGGTTCACACGGCGCTGCTTCTGGATTATCATTTCCAGACCTATACGACGGCCGTGAGTTCCAAGGAGCCGGCCGTTTGATGCCGGGCTTCCGGGCCCCGGTGCCCGGCGTGGGAGGCGGCGTGCGGCAGGGAGCGGCGTGCGGCGACTGGGGACGGATGCGTTCCGATGGGCTCTGCCCGCATCGCCCGGTCATTCATCCGGATGAGCAAGGCACGGCTTGCCGTGCCTTTTGTGTATGGAGAGGGCGGCGAAGGTGGGTCGATGGACCGGTGGCTTGATCTGTTCCTGAACCATATCACGGTGGAAAAAGGGTTGAGCCCGAACACGGTTGCCGGGTACGGCGGGGATCTGCAGGAGATGCTCGGCTACTTCGGGAAGCACGGTGTGTCGAGCTGGGAGGCGGTATCCCGGGAGGACATCGTGAGTTACCTGGAATCCGTTTCGGGCAGGCTTTCCCACCGATCCAAGGCGCGACGCCTGGCCGCCCTGCGCGCATTCTTCAAGTATCTCGAGCGAACCGGGAAAATGTCCGGGAGCCCTGCCGCGCTCGTTCGTTTTCCGAAGTTCAATCCGGGTCTGCCGAAGACCCTCACGGGCAGGGAAGTCGATGCGCTTCTGGCCGCGCCGGCCGCGGGCACTCCGCTCGGACAGAGAGACCGGGCCATGCTCGAGCTGCTCTACGCAACGGGGCTGAGGGTCAGCGAGCTCGCGGACCTGCAACTCGATCAAGTCCACCTCGAAGCCGGGTATCTCGTGGCCCGGGGCAAAGGGGACAAGGAAAGGCCGGTCCCCATGGGAGAACCGGCCGGCGAGGCGCTTCAAATCTATCTCCGCGACGGACGGCGACGGCTCTTGAAGGACGGCCGAAGCCGGGAGGTTTTCCTCAACCGCCGCGCCGTGAAGCTCACGCGGCAGGGCATTTGGAAAATCATCAAGCAGTATGCGCTCAAGTCGGGAATCCGGCAGAACCTGACTCCCCACGTGCTCCGTCACTCCTTCGCGACGCATCTGCTCGAGAACGGAGCCGATCTTCGGTCGTTGCAGGCAATGCTGGGGCACGCCGATATCTCGACGACGCAGATATACACTCATGTGGCGAAAAAACGGTTGAAGGAAGTTCACCTGAAATTTCACCCGCGACCGTAGCAGGAATCCGCAATGGAGGTGATCACCACTCATATCAATGCCGATTTCGACGCGATGGCTTCCATGATCGCCGCCAAAAAGCTGTATCCGGACGCGGTGCTGGTCTTTCCCGGTTCGCAGGAGAAGACGCTTCGCGAGTATTTCATCAACTCCACGGTCTACATCTACGGCTTCAAGCGGCTCCGGGATCTGGACCTGGACCGGGTCAGCAGGCTCATCCTGGTGGATACCCGGCAGATTTCGCGGATCGGCAGGTTCGTGGAAATTCTCGATCGTCCGGGGATGGACATCCACGTCTACGATCACCATCCGGACGCCGAGGACGATATCCAAGGCGTCTTCAACCTGATCAAGCCGGTGGGGGCCACGGTCACGATCCTGACGCAGCTCATCCGGGAGCGCGGGTTGGAGGTGACTCCGGAGGAGGCAACCATCATGAGCCTCGGGCTCTTTGAGGACACCGGTTCCTTCACCTTCAACAACACGACCCCCGAGGACTTCGAAGCCGCGGCATTCCTGCTGCGCAGCGGAGCCGATCTGAACGCCGTATCGGACATGGTCACCCAGGAACTGACGGCCGAGCAGGTCGGCCTCCTCAACGAGCTGATCACCTCGGCCAAAACCTACGGCATCGCGGGCATCGACGTCTGCATCGCCACGGTCTCCGTCGAGAAGTACGTCGGGGATTTCGCCGTGCTGGTGCACAAGCTCAAGGACATTGAAAATCTGGACGTCGTCTTCGCCCTGGCCCGGATGGACGACCGCGTCTACCTGGTGGGGCGCAGCCGCATTCCCGAAATCAACGTCAGCACCGTGGCGGCCTACTTTGGAGGCGGCGGGCACGCGACGGCGGCTTCCGCGAGCATCAAGGACCTCACGCTTTTCCAGGTGGAAAACAAGCTGCTCGAATTCCTCAGAAGCTACATTCATCCCTATCCGACGGCGGAGAGCATGATGACCAGCCCGGTGATTTTCACGGAGCCCGAGGTGACCGTGGCCGAAGCCGGGCAGAGCATGATCCGCTACAACATCAATTCGATGCCGGTCATGGAGGATGGGCGGATCGTGGGCCTGACCACGCGCCAGGTCCTGGAGAAGGCCATATTTCACGGGCTGGAAAAGCGGGCGGTACGGGAGTTCATGACCACCGACTTCAGCACCGTCGGTCCCAACGCCACGCTGCTCGAGATTGAAAGCTACCTGGTCGAACGCCATCAAAGGATCGTGCCGGTGATGGAGGACAACCGGGTGATCGGAGTCATCACCCGCCGAGACCTGCTGAAATTCCTGGTTGAAGACCAGACCACCAACGCCCGGTCGCTCTACGGGGATACGAACCTTGCCGCCTGGTCCAAACGCAAGAACGTGGTTGCGGTGATAATGGAGCAATTGCCCCGTGAAATTGTCCAGACACTCAAGGATTTCGGGAAGCTCGCGAAGGACCTGGGGATGAAGGCCTATGCGGTGGGGGGGTTCGTGCGGGACCTCCTGCTCCGGCGTTCCAACCTGGACATAGACATCGTGGTTGAAGGGGACGGCATCGAATTCGCCAGGACATACGCCAGGGAACACGGCATCCGCTGCCGGTTCCACAAGAAGTTCAATACCGCCGTGCTCATTTTTCCCGATGACCGCAGAGTGGACGTGGCTTCGGCGCGTTTCGAGTATTATCAGTATCCGGCTGCCCTGCCGATTGTGGAATTCAGCTCCCTGAAAATGGACCTGTACCGGCGGGATTTCACGATCAACACCCTGGCGCTTGCGCTCAACCCCGGAGAATTCGGCCAACTGATCGATTTCTTCGGCGGACAGCGCGACCTGAAGGACAAGACCATTCGGGTCCTTCACAACCTGAGCCTTGTGGAGGACCCGACACGGATTCTCAGGGCCATCCGGTTCGAACAGCGATTCGGATTCAGGATCGGCAAGCAGACCGTGGCGCTCATCCGGAATGCGGTCCGCATGGGGTTGCTTCAGAAGCTGGGGGGCCGTCGCCTCCTGCATGAAATCCAGCTCATCATGGTGGAAGACGATCCTTTGCCGCCTCTGCGCCGCATGAACGAGTTCGCCGTGTGGCCGGTGCTGAGCGCCAACATCCTGTTCGATCAGAAGCTGGAGGATTTGTTCGTTCGGTTGCGCGAAGTGGTTTCCTGGCACCGGTTGAGCTTCCTGGATGAGCCTCTCGAGCGCTGGTGGGTCTACATGCTGGGCCTGTTTTCAGGCCTGGCGGCGGCCGACGTGGAGGACGCCTGCGGCAGGCTGCAGTTCACCGCCGGCCAGCGGGAACGCATTGCCTGGGCTTACCGGACGGTGAGCGGACTGCTCTGGGGGTTTTTCCCCGCGGCAGAGCACAAACCGAGCGCAATCTTCCGGGCGCTCCAGCCGTTCAAGCCCGAAGAACTGGTTTTTATGATGGCGAAGGCGCAGGACGAAACACCGCGGCGTGCCGTCAGCCACTATTTCCATCGCTATCGACACGTTTCCACCGAACTGAAGGGCAGGGATCTCAAGGAAATGGGTGTGCCGCCCGGGCCTATCTACCGGGTGATTCTGGATGAACTGCTGGATGCGCGTTTGAACGGCGAAGTGAAAGACCGCCAGGAAGAGCTTGCTTATCTGCGCGAGCGGCATGCGGAGCTCTTCGGCGGGGAAGGGGAGGTCCCCGACCCGGCTTCGTGAGACCTGCGAAAAGGGACCGGGCTTCGGCGCGCTCCCTACTTGAAGGAGACGCGGTCCTGAAGGATCCAGTCGTCGACGTCGATGTAATGGAATCCTTCCGATTCCGCGGGAACCACCACGCGCTGGATGCCCGCGTTGATGATTACCCGACGGCACAGCAGGCAGGGTTCCGGGTGGATCACCTGGTTGCCGGTCTCAACGTCGAGTCCCGCCAGATAGAGATCGGCTCCCACCATGTCCAGTCTCGACGCGTGAATGACCGCGTTCATTTCCGCGTGCACGGCGCGACACAGTTCGTAATTCTGCCCCGCGGGGATGCTCAGTTGCTTGCGCGCGCAATAGCCGAGGTCGATACAGTTCGCCGTCTTTCGCGGCGCACCGTTGTAGCCTGTGCTGATGATCTGATCGCTCTTGACGATAACCGCCCCGAAGCGACGCCGCAGGCACGTGCTGCGCTGCGCCACGGACAGAGCGATCTCGGTGTAGTACTCGCTCTTGGTGGGTCTGTTCATGGTTGCTCCTTCCGCCGGGTGAAGAATAGGGGATTTGCCCCGATCTGGCAACAGATTTCTCCCGCGCGATCGGCTCCGGGAGGCTTGAGGCACGGCATCGCCCGCCGGGGGAAAACGGTTTCAAATCGTGAATTTGCTTGACCCGGCCGCGGTTTTCTACTTTAAGATGTTCGCGCTTGGCAGGCCTTTGTTACAATGCAAATCGGCGGGGCAAGGCTCCGGGATTCCGCGGCGCGGAGCGGTGAAACGCGCGTTTGAGAACGGATTTGCGGACGGGAGCCTACGGAGCGCGGGGATGGCCGCGCGGCAACTTGGCCGGAGGACACTGTCGGGATGGGTGAAGAGTTCATTGTGAAGGCGGCGCTGTACGTGGTTCCATTGCTGCTTGCCGTGGTGTGTCACGAGGTCGCGCACGGCTGGGTGGCGGAGAAGCTCGGGGATCACACGGCACGCCTCTCGGGGCGGATCACGCTCAACCCCTTCGTCCACATCGACCTGATCGGAACGGTGCTGCTGCCGGCGATCCTGATTCTGACCAAATCCCCGTTCCTCTTCGGCTGGGCCAAGCCGGTGCCGGTGAATTTCGGAAACCTGAGGCGAGGTCGCAGGGACATGGCGCTGGTGGCCGCCTCCGGACCGATGACGAATCTGGTCCTGGCCGGCGCGAGTGCCGTTGTCTATCGTCTTATTGTCCTCGGGCTTTCCGGCGGTGTCATCCCGCAGACCGGATGGGCGCCCTGGATCGTGGTGCCGCTCGCTCAAATGGCCGGTATTTCGGTGGAATTCAACCTGGTGCTGACGGTCCTCAATTTGCTGCCCATCCCGCCGTTGGACGGGGGCCGCATCCTGGTGGGGCTGCTTCCGGAGAGCCTTGCATACCGGCTGGCCCGCCTGGAACGATTTGGAATGCTGATCCTCGTGGTCCTGATCGCCACGGGTTCCTGGAGCCAGATCGTCAGGCCGGTTCTGAAAGCTTTTGTGGACTTGTTTCTCGGATGACGCCGCCGGGCCCGCTCGCCGGCGAGCCGATACGGGGGCCGGCCTGGCGGGGCTCGGAGGCTGAAGTTCGCGCGAATCCGCGGACCTGCCGGCGGCGGTCGCTCATATCGTTTGTGCGGGCTCGGTTCCGCGTCCCGATGAATTCAAAGAGAGGAGTTCTTGCGAATGACCGAAAGAAAAAGGATCCTGAGCGGCATGCGCCCGACAGGGAGGCTTCACCTGGGAAATCTGCACGGAGCACTCGACAACTGGATCCAGCTCCAGCAGCAGTACGAATGTTTCTTCTTCGTTGCCGACTGGCATGCCCTCACGACGGAGTATGCCACTCCCGGGCAGATTCGGGAGAACACGTGGGAGATGGTGATCGACTGGCTTGCGGCCGGGCTCGATCCGGCGCAATCCACGCTTTTCATCCAGTCGGACATCAAGGAGCATGCCGAGTTGCATCTGCTGCTTTCGATGATCACGCCGCTGCCCTGGCTCGAACGGACTCCGACGTACAAGGAGCAACTGCAGCAGCTCGACCAGAAGGATCTGTCGACGTACGGATTCCTGGGGTATCCTGTTCTCCAGGCCGCCGACATCGTCATCTACCGCGCCCACGGCGTGCCGGTGGGCAAAGACCAGTTGCCTCACGTGGAGCTGACCAGGGAGATCGCGCGTCGGTTCAATTTCATGTATGAGCGGGAGGTGTTCCCCATTCCCGACGCGCTCCTGACGGAAGTCCCGGTGTTACCCGGCCTGGACGGGCGCAAGATGAGCAAGAGCTACGGCAACTGCATCTTCATCAGCGAGCCGGAAGAGAGCGTCAAGGACAAAATTTCCAAGATGATGACGGATCCGCAGCGCATCCGGCGCAACGATCCCGGCGACCCGGAAGTCTGCCCCGTGTTCGCGTATCACAAACTGTACTCCTCGCCCGGGCAGGTCGCCGATGTCGCGCGCGGCTGCCGCACCGCCGGGATCGGTTGTGTTGAATGCAAACAGATATTGATGCATAATGTGTTGAGCAGGCTCGGTCCCATCCATGAGCGCAGATTGAAGCTCGAACGGGAAACGGACCGGGTTCGGGAAGTCGTTTTAACGGGAAATGCCGCGGCTCGAAAAGAAGCGGCCCTGACCATGGCGGAAGTTCGGAAGGCCGTCGGCATGAGCTAGGCGGATGCGGGCGGTTCCCTCGAGTGGCGATGCGCCCGCGGGCGGCGGAGCATTCGGAGCAGGGGGCTGCCGGGATTCGTGGTTTGCAGTGAAACACGAGTGATGACAAAAGTGAGGCTGCAGAAAGTGCTCGCTCAGGCAGGCATTGCCTCCAGGCGCGGTGCCGAGGAGGTGATCCGGCAGGGGCGGGTCGTCGTGAACGGGATCGTGGTCACGGAGCTCGGGGTCAAGGTTGACCCGCATGCGGATCGGATCACGGTGGACCGGGTCACGATCGCCATGGTCGAATCGAGGGTGTATCTGCTCCTCTTCAAGCCGAGGTGCTGTGTCACAACGGCCCGCGATCCACAGGGGCGCAAGACGGTGTTCGATTTCGTTCCCGACGCGGGCGCGCGCCTGTTCCCGGTGGGACGCCTGGATTTCGACGCGGAGGGACTTCTCCTGCTCACCAACGACGGCCTACTGGCGAACCGGCTGCAGCATCCCCGCTATGGAGTGACCAAGACTTACGAAGTGGCGGCCATGGGACATCCGACCCCGGCGGCGCTCGACCGGCTGCGTACCGGGGTGATGTTAGAAGAGGGCATGACGGCGCCGGCGGAGGTCACGGTGATCGGATCGTCTCCCCGGAGCACCCGGTTGAGAATCGTCCTCCATCAGGGCTGGAATCGTCAGATCAAGCGCATGGGGGAGGCGGTCGGCCATCCGGTGCTGAGCATCAAAAGGGTGGCTTTCGGACCCCTCAAGCTCGGCAGCCTGAAACCCGGCGGTTCCAGGCATCTGAAATCCGGGGAGGTTGAACTCCTGTACAAACTGGTGCATCTGGACAAGGAGCAACGCAACGCAGATGGGTAGCAGAAAACGAGGGAAATACTCGTTCAATCTGGACGAATCCGTGGTGAGAACCCGTTCCGTCAAAAAAGGGGGCGGCAGCGGACGATGGATTGTCCTGTTCGTGCTGCTCGCCGTTCTGGCGGGATCGGTCTATTCCCTGGTGATCACCGGGTCCGCGGACGACCTGGCTTCCTACCTTCCTTTTCCCAAGAAGCTCGTGGCGCTGCGATTTCAGCACAACGGCCAGGAAGTCGTGCTGCTGCCGGATTCCCAGGTGGTCCTCAACCCACGGGACTCGCTCCGGCTCCTGGAAATCCAGACCGACGGATGGGTCAGCTGGGGGACCAAGGCCGCATCCGCCGATCTGAACGTCAAGGCGATTTTGAACAAACCCGCTGTCATCCAGGACCTTTTCCCACAGGAATCTTTCGAGAAGCCGAAAGCGATCGAAATCAGGGTGCTGCTCTGGAATCGTTTCATCGGGAAGGTCAATTTTCTCGTGCAGTTGGATGCCCGCGACTGGGTGCAGAAGGCCAACGCCACCTCGGACCTGGACCGCAAGATTTTCTTTCTTGAGAAGGCCTTGCAGGAGAACGCCGGGAACGTGCTCGTGAAGACGCAACTGGCCGGGCTCTATTTCGAGGACAAGAAATACGATGAAGCCGGGAGGTTATATCGGGAAATCGATGCGTCCGGGAAGTCCAAGTCGATTTCGGAGCGGCTCCTGCTCGTCTACCAGATCCAGAACAAGGTGGACGACGCGTTGATGGTCTACCTGGACCTCTTCAAACTGTCCGAGGAACCCGAGACCTTCAAGGAGTTCCTCCAATATATACAGAAAAAGAAATCCAAGGAGGATGCCGCGCGGTTCCTCGAGAAGCACCAGCAGCACATTCCGAAAGCCTTTCAAAGCTCCCTCATGCTGTTCCTGGCGGATCTGAACACGCAGACGAAAAACTGGGCCAAAGCCGCCACGTCTTATGAGAAGGCGATCAAAGCGGGGATCAAGGATCCCGATGTGCTGTACAACCTGGCGGTGACCTATCAGCAAAGCGACGATCCGGACAAGGCCATACAGGCCCTGGAAAAATACCTGCAGAAAAATCCCGGCGACACAAAGAGCTGGTTGCAGCTGGGTGAGCTGCAGGAAAAGAAGGGTGCCCTGACGCAGGCGCGGTCCACGTACGAGGCGATGCTTCAGAAGAATCCTCAGAACAGGGAAGCCCTGGTGAGGCTGGTGGCGATCCTCGAAAAAGGAAAGGACAAGGGCGCGCTCCAGGCCGCCTATCAGAAACTGGCCGCGACTCAGCCCAGGAACAAAACGATCCAGCACAACCTGGGCGTGCTCTACTACGATGCCAGGAAATACGACAAGGCCGCGGCATGTTTCGAGGCGGTTGTAGCCCTCGATCCCAAGGACGTGGAATCGCGCAAGTATCTGCTCGACATCTACCGAAAGCAGAAAAACGACAAGGCGGCTACCGCCGTGATCCAGTCCCTGGCCCAGCTCGATCCAAAAAACACGAGCTACTACGATACGATCTTCAAATCCTATGAACAGAAAAAGGACTACAAGGGCATGGCGGCCTTCTTCCGGACCGCATCCCAACAGCATCCGGAGATGGTTGCCCTGCACAACTACGCGCTTTTCGCCGCCTTGAAAACCGGGGACAACAAGGGGGCGATCAAGGAACTGGATCACCTGAACAGGCTCCAGCCGAAAGAAAAGAAGCACCTGAGGCAGGCCGCCAACCTGTGTGAGTCTTCGGGGGACCATGCCGGGGCGTTGAAGAGGCTCGAGTTGTTGCTGAAGCTCGATCCCAAGGACAAGGAAGCCAAGGAGGACTACCTGCGCATCAAAATGCTGATGGTGACGAAAAAGAAGCCCGAGTAGCGGGCGGTTGGCGCCGCGGCGGAGTTTTTGTATTGCGCGGGGCGGAGAATCATTGTATAAACGCAACCAACCAAGGGCGGGTAACTCAGCGGTGAGAGTGCCATCCTCACACGGTGGAAGTCGGAGGTTCGAATCCTCTTCCGCCCACCATGAAAGTCAAGACGGAGAGCCGATTCGCAAGCGTCGGCTCTTTGATTTTGGTGCGGCCCCCGTGCGGAAATCCTTTTCGGTCGGCCTCGCCAGGGCGTACCCGGCCCGCAGTTCGGCTACGTCGATTTCAAGGTATCGATCGAGGGCTCGGTTCGTGGAGTGAAGGGACAGCCGTTTTACGTCTTCGGTCGAAAGCGGGAGCGGCAGATCCGTGGCGAGCATTTCGAAGAGCACGACCCCGACGGAGTAGATGTCGGCTCGGGCATCGACCGGCCCGCCCAGTATCTGCTCCCGAGACATATAGACCGGAGTTCCCACGATCCGGGGCGTTTCGACGCTGGGGCCGCGCAAGAGCCGCGCGATCCCGAAGTCCGTGATGATCGGACGGTTCGTGTGGGTTTCGATCAATATGTTGGCCGGCTTGATGTCCCAGTGGATGATGTGTTGTCGGTGGGCGTAGTCCAGGGCATCGAGGACGCTTGAGAGTATTCCCACGGTCCGGCCCGGGGGAATGAACCGCCTGGACGGCAGCAGATGCCGCCCCGTGTTTGCCGGACGGGGCCTCACCGCCCCGTTTTACGCAGCGTCATGAGCAGTCCGGCGGCCGTGAGGAGGCAGACGACCAGGAACAGGATTCCCCCGGTGAAGGAACCGGTGGCGTCATGAATGGTCCCCATGGCATAGGGGCCGATGAATCCGCCGAGATTGCCGATGCTGTTGATCATGGCGATTGCTCCGGCTGCAGCGGTGGCGGCGAGGAAAGAGGAGGGAATGGACCAGAAGGGACCGAAGGCGCCGTAGATGCCCATGACCGCAATGGTGAAAAAGACCATGGATACGGGCACGCTGATGTCGGCCAGGAAAACGCTGCCCACCAGCCCCACCGCCCCGGTCAACAGGCCGGCGACGGCATGACCGCGGCGCTCGCCCGTCCTGTCCGAATGCCGTCCGATAAAGTACATGGCGAAAAAAGCGAAGACATAGGGCACCATCACCAACAGACCGACCGCCTGGTTGCTCAGAGTCGTCGAGAGGGCCTTCACCAGGATGGGCAGAAACAGGGTCACGCCGTAGAAACCGCAAATCCAGGCGCAATAGACCCCGGAGAGTATCAGCACATCCCGGTCGGCGAAGGCCTGCAAGACGGTATAGCTCTTCTTCTCCAGCTTTGCGGCCCGTTCGAGGGCAAGGGCGCTCACCAGCCAGGACCGTTCCTCATCGTCCAGCCACCTGGCGTCCTCGGGCCGGTTGGTCAGGTAGAACGGAGTGATGATGCCAAGGATCACGGAAGGGACGGCCTCCAGGATGAACAGCCACCTCCAGCCCGGCCAACCCATCCAATCGATGCCGAGAAGATAGGTCGATAACGGGGAGGCCGCCATGTTGCAGAGCGGCAAAGACATCATGAAGAACGCCACGGCCCTGGCACGGTCCTTCATGCGGGACCACGTGCTCAGATAATAGATGATGCCGGGGAAGAAGCTCGCTTCCGCCACTCCGAGCAGGAACCGGACGATGTAGAATTCCAGGGGGGTTGAAATCCAGGCGGTCAAACCGGAAATGATGCCCCAGGTGACGAGGATCCGGGCGATCCACAGCCTGGCTCCCACTTTGGCCATGATCAGGTTGCCCGGCACCTCCATCAGAAAATAGCCGACGAAAAAGATACCTGCCCCGAATCCGTAAACGGCGTTGCTGAATCCGAGGTCGTTGTTCATCGACAGCGCGGCGAAGCTCACATTGACACGGTCCAGGAAGGCGACGATGTACAGCAGGCCCAGGAACGGCATCAGACGCCAAAAGACTCTCCTTACGGTTCGCTGTTCCAACTGAAGATCGCTCATTCTTTGCTCCTGACGGCCCGTGAAAAATTGAAAGTCACCGCATCCTTCGAGCTCCGGACCGGACCGGATGGAACGAAAGGTTCGCAGCCCAACGCATTGAGGCCTTGAGGAGCGGTCGGTGTCGCCCGAAGCGAGCGCATGCAGACCGCAGCGGCGCATCCGGCCGCCTCACGAATCCTGTTTCACCGGTCGGTCTCGCCCGAAGCGAGCGCATGCAGACCGCAGCGGCGCATCCGGCCGCCTCACGAATCCTGTTTCACCGGTCGGTCTCGCTCCCTTTTTCGGCACAAGGTCCCCGGTCGAGGTTTCGCCAAAGCCCGCTATCACGAAATCCGCAAAAAATCACCATAATTGCAGCGCGATGCGGCAATTTCTTTGAGTGCCGGCGGATCTTGAGCTAGTATAGGCCGCTGTGCGGCACAGCCGTGCCAATATCGATATCGGAAAATGAGAGCCAGTTGGACAATCGGGAATAGGCGGACCTGGATGAGCGGCCCCCGAAGCGGAGCGGTCGTCAGGATCAGCCTGTTCCTGCCGGCGGGCGGTATGCAATTCCGGGGGGCCCGTCCTTCACGCCTGCCGGGGAAGGGGAGGATTCCGCGCGGCCGCGGGGGCATGCCGGGTCTTCTTGGAGCCGCGCGTGTCGGGGAAGGCGCCGCGGTCTTCGGCTCAGGCCCCGTCACGGTTCCGCACGGCTGAATCTGCACGTACTACAATCCATGCTTCGAAGAAAGACATCATCATCGAGTCGTGTCGGTACCGGATCATGATCGGTGGCATGCGGCGCGGTGTTGCCGGGCGATCGCTTTGACGGTATTCCAGAGGCGGATGGTATGGATGATCACGACCTGGAAAAACACTACGCGTTCAAGGAAGCAAAGGCAGCCAGGGCCATAATGGATTCGCTGGTCCGCGTCATCAAGATGCACTCCATGTTTCCTAAGAGCAATCCCACCCGACAGCAGTCGTTGACCTGGTTCCAGGCCAATCTGGCCCGGTTCCTGGACACCTACGGTCCGCTGACGCTTGAGATCGGGAAGAACCACTTCCTCTATAACGGCGATATCATCTTCAAAGACGGCGAAGCTTCGGGCGAATTCGCCTTCCTCCTCTACTGCGACGGACTTCGGTGGCTGGAGTTCCAGGAAGGGATCGAAACCTGGGAGGTGGAAGGGCTCATTGAAATCTTCCACCGCTACACCAGGCTCTCGGTGGACGCGGAGGAGGACCTCGTATCCGCACTTTGGGATTCCAATCTGCCGCACATTCAGTTCGAGGCCGTGAGCAGCATCCTGGATGTGGCCGCCATTGACGACCCCTCCCTTGCGGGAGCAACAAGGGAGGAAATCGCGCGGGCCGGGCAGCGGCCCGAATTCAACCCATTCAAGAGCGGGACCATACAGGGCGGGCCTCCGTTCGACGCCCCCGGCTCTCCACAGCCCTTTTCCTCGTTGCTCAGTGAGGCTTCGGCTTCACATGACCCTCAATCACCGCTGTTCCCGGCAGTCGGCTACGGCGTGGAGGATTTGAGTGCCGAAGAGAGAGCGGCCCTGCGCGAAATGGTCGAGAGGGAAGAAGAGCTTGACCCGACCGAAGAGCTTCTGAAGACGCTTGTGGACATCCTCGAACACCAGGAAGAGAAAAGTCTGTTCACTGCCGTTCTTGAATATATACAGGAAGAGGTGAGAAAAGCCTTCTCGATCTCCCGTTTCGAAGTGGTCATCAGGATTTTCAAGACACTTCACAACCTGAGGAGCCAATGCGGTTCCGATCGACTTTGGGTGTCGGAGCAGGTCGACGGACTGTTTCATTCCCTGTCGTCACGAGACTCCCTTGAAGTGCTGATGAAAGGCTCCGCAGACGCCGACCGGTCGCAACTGAGGCAGATTGGGGAGTGCCTCGGGTTTTTGCCGCCGGAGTCGATTCAAGCACTTGTCCCGATTCTGATGGCGGTGTGGTCGCCTCAGGTCCGAGAGATGCTGACGGAGACGATCATCGCGCTGGCGAGGCGCGATGTGGGCCCCATCGAACGGATGCTCACACAGGCGGGCGACCACGAGATCCTGGTGCTCATCGACTTGCTGGCAGGGGTAGGGGGGCCGCGCGCCGTTACGATTCTCCTCGGCATGATCGATCATCCCTCGGACGCGGTGCCCTGCCAGGTGATCGGTGCGTTGGGCAGGATCAAGGCCTGGTGCCCCGACCGGGTCTTCCGGTTGATCAACCGCAACAGCAGCGTTGTCCGCAGGACCCTCCTGGATTACCTTGGATCGCGCAAATGCGAGCAAGCCGAGGCGCTCCTGATGAACACCATTTCGGCGCCGGGTTTTCATAAGCTTGAAAAGGGCTTTGCGCTGGAATGCTTCAGGACCCTGGGGGCGTGCGGTTCTACCAAGGCTTTCATATTTCTTCGCAAGATGCTTGTGCAGGGAAATCGGCTCGGGATGTGCTTCAAATCCGTCGGACGACAGGGCGCGGCCTCGGGCCTGCTCGCGCTTGGCAGCGAGGAGGCCGAACGGGTGCTCGAGGAGGCTGCCCGCAGCCCGTTCCCCGGTGTCAGGCAGGCGGTTCGGTCGGCACGGATGTCCGCACCAGGAGAACGCTCATGACCCTTGCCCGGCAAGCTTCACGGGTTGCGTTTCGAGAAGAGAAGTTCCTGATCGCCTTTTTCCGGATGATTCAGGTCATCAGGCTCTACGAGGACAACAACCAGGTTGTGAGAAGGGGCCTCGCGCTCCTGCTCGCATCCGCCGAAGGCGTCATGACCGAGGAAGGGCTGACGATCATTTTCTCCGATGGGCAGCTCTTCGTGCAGGGGACCAGGGTTCGATACCACCACGGGACGGGTCTCTATTTTCAAGGACTGATTGAGTCCTTCGCCCGGAAGGGTCCTGTGGGATTCGTGTTTCACAGTCACATGAAAAAGGCGCCCGCAACCGAAATCCTTTCCTTCCATCGGCTCCTGGTCGAATCGCTCGGGGACAACAGGGATTGGGACTGGCTGGTCCGGCGCGTAAGGGATGAGAAGAGAATCGGCTGGGTGGATGTCCTCGATGCGGTCAAGACCGATGAACCCGGCCAACGAAGCCGCGTCAAGGAAAGAGTTCGGGAAACCTACCTGCGGTCCAGAGCCGCCGTCTGCGAAATCACCAGGAAATTGTCCAGGGGAGCGAGTGTCGGGGTGTGGAAGGCGCAACGCATTGTGCAGAATATGGTCGACCTGGTCCAGGAAGATGAGGCTCTGTTCATGGGCTTGAGCACCATCAAGGATTACGACGACTATACTTACGGACACTCCGTCAATGTGGCCGTGCTCTCCCTATGTCTGGGCAACCGCATCGGGTTGTCCAGGAGCTCCCAGGTTCACCTGGGAATATGCGGCCTTTTCCATGACCTGGGAAAGGTGGAGATCGCCCCGGAAATCGTCAAGAAACCGGGCAAGCTCAGTGAGGTTGAACGGGCGGAAATCGAAAAGCATCCCCTGTGGAGTGCCCGGCAGATTCTCAACCTGCATGCCTCTCACGATCTGAAATCGAGGATCACCCTGGCGCCGCTCGAACACCACCTGAATCACAACCTTTCCGGTTATCCGAAGATGCCTTCGAAAGAAAGGGTGAGCCTTTTCGGCCGAATTCTGCACATCGCGGATTTCTTCGATGCGGTGACGTCCCCCCGCGCGTATCGCAAGTATGCCTACAGTCCCGACGAGGCGGTCAGAATGATGGCGGAAAAAGCGGGGGAGGAGTTCGATCCCATTCTGCTCAAGGTGTTCGCCCGCATGCTCGGCGTATATCCCATCGGCACCCTCCTCCATCTCGACACGGGGGACGTGGGGATCGTCTGTGACTATCCCAACGGGCGTGACAGGACGCTTCCTCGTATCGTCGTCGTCAGGAAAAACGACCAGGGCGAATTCGTTGGAGGAGAAATCATCGATCTCGACGAGAAGAACTCAAGAACAGGCGAATTGGTCAGGAATATCCTCAAAAGCTCTCATCCGGTCGCCTTCGGCATCCAGCCGGTGCACTTTCTCCTCGAAAGGTGAATCCGGCTTGTGTCGTTTCATCGAAGGACGAAGGCTCACCTATGCCGGGACTCCGCTCGCTCGCGCCGATTCCGTGGCTCCGTTGTTTCTCAACAAACTCCCTCGTCGTCTGCCTCCTGTGTGTCGTGAGACAGGTGTGTCTCAAAATCAAACCTGAGACGATTTCCCGCCCGTCGGCGTTCGGAACCTCCACGAAACGGCGCCCTCCATTTCCGAAGTGTCTCAGGACTGTCTCAATTCAATTGCGGCCCTGCCGGCGACCCGAATCGGCCATCTTTCACAATAGATTGGAATTGCAATGTTTTCTGAAATGGCGTCGCCGCCGATGCAGTGGCACGCTTCTTGTTCTTGAGATATCCTTGTGCCAGAGGGGTTCAAGAGACGGAGGGAACCATGCACTGGAACGGGGTGCCTGTTTTCGGTCCGAACCGGCTGGAAGTCGGACGGAAGATCATTATGCGCAGTGGGACGCTGAGGCACGACTGGGAAGTGGTGGTCGCCGAGGACCGCAGAATACTCCTCAGGCGCCGCTCGGTGCCGGAACGAGGCAAGGGGTAGGGATTCCAGTCTGTGCCGGCCCATGGTTTCACACCAGGGAGACCGCGAAGGATCGGCAAGTCCGCTGCCGGGCCGGCCGGTTCCCTCAGCCGATACGCGGGGCGAGGCGTCCGTGGGAGAGCGGTGGCCGGGCCGTCGCCCTTGGTGCCGGGCAGCGGGCGGGTGCGGTTCGATCGGGGCTATGGAGATGGATGGAATGAACGGTTTGCCGGAATGAGGAGATCATATGTCGAAACCGGAAGAGATGTGGAGATGCCAGACGGTCAACTGCGGTTATGTTTACGATCCGGACAGGGGAGACCGGAAGGGAAAAATCCCCAAGGGCACGTCCTTTGAAGACCTCCCGGATTCATGGAAATGCCCGGTGTGCGGGGGAACGAAAAAGTGTTTTCGCCCTTTGGCGGGTCCGGGTTCCGTCGGAGAAACGCCGTGTGAGCTGCCCACGGGGAAGTAGCCACGCCGTGTCGATGCCGGTGTGCGCGGCGGCTGACGGCAGGACCGCCCTGAGGCTTGCCCCCGAAGGATTGCCGCTTTCGCCGGGGGGCGATGAAGTTCTCACCCGGTCTATCAGCGGTGTTCGATGACGTATGTTTTCGAGTAGAAGTCGGATGCGCGGACCTGTGTCGCCAGGGAAGAGATGTCCGTGGGGTCTGCGCCCTGCGATCGCTCCACCCCTCGAGTGGTCGTGTCGGATGTCAGCGGGGCTTCGGCCACGATCGTGTAATCGCGATTTTCCGCGCGGATTCTGTCCAGTGCCGACAGCACCTGCAAAGCGATGCCCCGCTTTCTTGAGGGTTCGGCCGAATCGTACCGGGTGAACAGATACTCGACGTCCCGGAGCCTCTGGCTGGAGGCGATCACGTAGAACGTTTCGCTGCCCGTGCGGCTGTCCAGTTCATACCAGGCTTCGCGGGGAGGCAGAAAGTATTTCCTGGAAGTCTGGTAGTTCGTCTCGAACTGCTCGATGTCGTACGGAAAGAGCAGGCTCATCTCTCCCTGGGAGTTCTTGTAAATCACGTATAGATAGCACTTCTTCTCCATCTCGAGCATCATCTTGAACTTGTCGCCGCTCTTGAGGATGGTGCTGTTTCTCACCGGCTCCAACCGCATGCCGGTTTCGGTTCCGATTAATGCGCCGAACGCGACCTTGAAAAGGATGTTGTCCTTTTTGGCTTCCGCCGCCAAACCGGCGGGCGGAGCCGCCAGGACGCCTACACAGAAAAAACAGAGAGCGATGCATCCGACTACCGACGCATGATGCGCTGAAGCCATTCGATTCATCTTCATCTCACGACTCCCCCTCAACCAGCCCGCGATGCGGAAAGGCGAAGCTCTCCGCGGGACTCCATATCACGAGTCGCCCGGAAGGTTCGGCGCTTTTCCCGGGGAAATCCCCCGGCACGGCGCATCTTCACGGTCAATAGTGTCCCGCGAACATGACGCTTCAAATGAATGACGACGACGGTCTTTGTGTTTCACTGCGTACGCCCGGCTCCAGGCAGTTTGCGCCGGTGAAGGGCAGAGACGACGCTCTCTCACTCCATCTTCGGCTCCGTGCCCCGGGGGTCTTCCCCCGTGACACACATGTCATGTCCCACGCCGCGGCGCAGATTCTCGTCGGCGGTCCTGGCATGCAACCACTTGAGCACCTGGTCGAATTCGCGCTGCAATTCAAGCAGTGCGCGGCCGCGATGGCTGACCTTGGCCTTTTCGTCGAGGCTCATCTCCGCGAAGGTCTTCCCGGCCGGCGCATAGTGGAAAAGCGGGTCGTAGCCGAAACCGTTATCCCCTCTCGGAGCGGTCAGGATAGTGCCCTCGCAAAAGGCCTCATAAGTAAGGGCGGGACCGGACGGCACCGCCAGGGAAAGGACGCAGCAAAACCGGGCTGCCCGGTCTTCCACTCCCGAAAGGGCCGCCAGCAGTTTCTCGTTGTTGGCGGCATCCGACGCGTCGGGACCGGCATACCGGGCGGAATGGATACCGGGCGCTCCGCCCAGGGCCGCGACTTCCAGCCCGGAATCATCGGCGAGCGCCGGCAGGCCGAGGACTCTGGCCGTCAACAGAGCCTTCTTGTACGCGTTTTCCTCGAAAGTCGCACCGTCCTCGACCACTTCGGGAATGGGACCGAAATCATTCAGATCCCTGACTTCCACGGGAAAATGTTCGAGGTATTTCCCGATCTCCCTCGATTTTCCCTTGTTCCTGGTCGCGATGACGAGTATGGCGTGTTCCATGTTCTGAGTGTTCCCTCCAGGTTCCTTCCCGATCGGTTAGGTGGTGGACTCCGCGGTTTCCTCCTCCGTGCCGGCGGAACGCTTTTCCTTCTTTCCGAAGCAGTACACGATCCAGACACTGGCCTCGTAGAGAAGGATCAGCGGGCCTGCCATGAGGCACTGGGAAAAGACATCCGGGCTGGGTGTAACCGCCGCGGCGATGATGAAGATAATAACGATGGCGTACCTTCTTTTCTTGCGGAGGTAGTCCGACGAAATCAACCCCAGCCGGGCGAGAAAGAACATGAACACCGGCAGCTCGAACACGAGGCCGAACGCGAGGAGCATTCGGATGGAAAAGGAAAAGAACTCCCGGGTGCTCATCATGGGAGTGATGAAGTCGCTGGCGAACGAGGTGAAGAACTGGAACCCGACGGGAAATACGAAAAAGTAACCGAAGCTTGCCCCGCCCAGGAAGAATACGGAGGAGGCGAAAACGATGGGCAGAAGGTATTTCTTTTCGTTTTCGTAGAGGCCCGGGGCCACAAAGCGCCAGACTTGGTAGAGAATCACCGGCACCGCCAGTGCAGTGCCGCCCAGGAGCGATACTTTCATGTACGTGAAAAATGCTTCGTGAGGCGCCGTGTAAATCAGCTTCGCTCCCTGTCCCTTGGGCAGGGCCTCGATCCATGGCTTCATCAGCACCTCGAAGAGCATTTCCTTGAATGCGTAACAGATCATAAAGCCGAGGCCGACCGCGATGGCTGAAATGACGAGTCTTCGGCGCAATTCCTCAAGGTGCTGGGTGAAGGGCATTTTGTCAGTGGTCATTTTTCGGTCTCGACTTGGGGTTTGGCGACGGAAGGACCGCTGGGACCGGTGGCCGCGGGTTCTTCGGCGGATTCGCCCGGGAATGGTTCAGGTTTGAGGTCGGGAGCCGATATCGCCTCCGAACGGGTTTGCGCGAGAGGGTCGGAATCGATCGCCGGGCGTTCCGGGGGACGGTTTTCGGGAATCACGTCGGAGCCAGCGTCCGGATCGGTCCCGTTCCTGGCTTCAGCGGCGGGTTCCGCAACGGTCTCCACGGGCGCGGACGCTGCGGTTTGCGCGGTCGTGCGGCCCGCATCGGCCGCCTGGGCGAACGTCCGGCTGATGTTGATCTGTCTTTGCGCAGCCTGAAATTCCTCCTTGATACCCCGCACCGTTTCGTCCTGATCGAGTGTGCCCTTCAGATCGTCCATCGCTCTCTTGAACTCGGCATAACCGCGGCCAAGAGCCCGGGCCACGTCGGGAATCTTGCTGGGCCCCACCACGATCAACGCGATGGCCAGGATCAGGAGCAATTCTTCGAACCCTATCCCAAACATTGCACAAACTCCTCGACGGGTATTCGAATCACCTTTCGGGAGGAAAAACCGACTTGAGACCGCCCGCTCCGATGAGCCGACCCGCCGCGCTCAATAAGAAAGGACTCTTCCCTTCGTAACGGGATGGCGCGAATCGAGCCGTTACAGGACGCGGGAATCGCGGGGAACCGCCCTCGTGTCGCAAAATTCCAACACATCTTATCACATCCCCGGATCGTTCAGAAGATCGGTCCGGAAAAAAGAGTTTTAGGCCGAGGAAGACACAGCCCTTTCGGACGCCCACCCAATCGTCACTTCTCCGCCCGCTCCTCGCCCTGCCGCCCGGTTCCCGGCGGAAGACTTCCGCCCGTCCGGGACAAGTCCGGCGAGGAGGCGGATTCCTTGCCGGGTTCGGGTACGGGTTGGGATCGGATGGACTTTCTGAACTCGGTGATGCACCTGCCGAGACCCTCGCCGATGGACGGGAGTTTCTTCCCACCATAGAAAAAGAGGACGAGGATAAGAATGAGCAAGAGTTCCAGGGGACCTAGACCAAACATGCGCGTTTTCCTCCGGTTCACTTGGTGGCGTAGCTGTGCAAGCCGCTCAAGAGAAAATTGACTCCAAAATAGGTGAATAGGACACAGCCGAAACCGAAAATGGACAGCCAGGCGACGCGCTTGCCCCTCCAACCCTGCATGGCCCTCGAGTGCAGCAGCGCCGCGTAGATCAGCCAGGTGATCAGGGACCATGTCTCCTTGGGATCCCAGCTCCAGTAGGTTCCCCAAGCCGAATTGGCCCAGATCGAACCGGTGATGATCCCCACCGAAAGCCACAGAAAGCCGAAGAGCACCATCTGGTAGTTGAACGTATCCAGCTGCTTCGATGTCGGCAGCAACGAGACGGACGCCGCCGTTCCGGGATTGCCGGAGCGGCCGCGCGCAACCAGGTACAGGATACTGATGCCGAAGGATACGGCAAACGCGGCGTATCCGAGAAAGCACGTCACCACGTGAGCGATCAGCCAGTTGCTCTTGAGGGCCGGGATCAGGGGTTGAATCCTGGAATCGATGTTGGTGGAGAATGAAGCGTAGGCCATGGCGAGAAAGGCGAACAGGGCCGGAAAGACCCCGAGGGCGCGCTGCCCGCTTCGCAACTCAAAAACCAGGTAGATCACCATGATCGCCCACGCGGCGAATACCAATGATTCGTAAAGATTCGACAGGGGGGCGTGACCGTAGCCAAGGCTGTAGGATTCCACCCAGCGCAGGATGATTCCGATGGTCTGAACCACGATGGTGGCCGCCGCGCAGAAGGTTCCAGCGGCAAGCAAACGCTTGGCGCGGAATACGACCCCGGAGAGGTAAAGAACCGTGCAGAGCAGGTACGCGAAGGTGGTGATGCTGAGCAGGAGAGAGCTGTCGATCATCGTTCGTTTACCCCTTGTCTTGAGGCTTCAGCCGATTCTGGAGGCGTTCGCACAAGCGCTCGAATTCTTCCTCGAATCCGTCGGTGTTCTTGCTGGTCCTGCCGGCGATGATGACCTTCGAAAGAGCGTCCGCACCCGTAACGGGTTCGGCATGCACCCACAATCTCCGGTGACTGGTGTAAAACGTCAGCCCGATCCCGACAACCATGAGCGTGAAGCCGAACAGCACGACCCACACGCCGGGGTCCTTCTTGACCTGGATCCCCGTATAATACGACTGCCCCATGCGGGTCACCTTGATCTTGTAGTTTTCTATCCGGTTTCCGTGGAAATCGGGTCTGTCCGCGAGAATCCAGGAACCGGCCGCCTTTTGCCCTTCCTTGCGCATCATGATGGCGACCGCCGTACCGAACCGGCTGAAATCCTTTTGAAAATTTATGATCTGCACCTGGTCTCGGGTGTCCGGAACGGTAACGATCTCCCGGTAGGGCAACGTCATCTTGTAAACTTTTCCGCTGTCGAGATCTTCGAATTCGACGTCCGCTTCGTTCAGAATCGATCCGTAGGAGGCTTGGTAAAGCGTGATTCCATCGTATTCCAGGGGATCGTTTACGAGCAGCGCGTGCTTGAGCACATCCCTGCCCCCTTGAACGATCGTCAGGTCGGATCGGAATTCCTTCGGGGCGCCCGTATCGTAGAAGGAAACATCGAATTTCTCGCAACGCACCGTGAAGGGAAGTGTGAGCGTTTCGTTCCCCGAAAGGAGCACGACCTCGTTGGAAGAGGTCCCTTCCACAATGTTCATGAACCCCTTGAACCCGAGCACGGACCCGAGCATGGCGCCGAACAGGATCAGGAGCACGCTCAGGTGAACTCCGTAGACCATGAGCCGGGACCAGCGCCCCTTCTCGGCAGTGCCTGAAAACGACTTGTCGCCGCCTTCAAACGGCTTCAAGCCTCCGAAAACCTCGTTGATCGTTTCCTGCAGGCAGGACTTGGTTCCCGTCCAGGGCAATCCACTGGTGAGTTGCCTGTGAAGGGAGAACTTCACCAGCTTCTCCGGCTTGATTTCCTCTTCGCGGTGGCGAACCAGCTTGATGGTCTTGGGAAGCCTTTGCAGAGTGCACACCACAAGGTTCAAACAGAGCAGAAACAACAGCACTCGGAACCAGCCGGCCCGGTAGAGATCGTGCAGGCCGAGGGTTTGAATCCAATGGACCACCCCCGGGCTGAAACGCTGCTCCAGTTGTTCCGCGGTGAGGCCCTGGGGGAGAAGAGTCCCCACCAGGGATGCGAAGGCCAGGGCCAGAAAAATGAACAGGGTCAGCTTCAGGGAGGCGAATGCCTCGTATACTTGTGTCGGTAGTCCCGGTTTCTGCTGCATGTCTGGTCAGCCTTTCAGAGCGGTCGATGGGCAGCCTCCGAACAATCGATCTTTATTAACCTCTGAGATTTCAGATGGCAAGGAAACAAATGCTACGCACCGCAATCCGTTTCTCGGCGCATTCCCGGGAATCCGCCCGGTTGACGATGGAGGGCGTCTTCCAGGAGGTGCATCCGGTTTCAACCGGAAACGGAAGGCAGCAGGGCGAGCAGCCTCGCCAGTTCCCGATCCGCATGAGTGAAGGCGAAGGAGCTCATTTCGTCCGGACGGACCCATTCGAAAGCAATGTGTTCCTTGAGGCACATTTCTCCGCCGAGGATTTCGCACCAGTAGGCGTAGAGCTCGATGGAGAAACCTTCGCTTCGATGCCTTATGCGCTGAAACAATTCGCGGACCCCGATCTCCCAGCAAAGCTCTTCACGGATTTCCCGCACCAGCGACTGCTCGAGGCTTTCTCCCGGTTCCACTTTGCCTCCCGGGAATTCCCAACACAGGCCGAAGCTTTTGTGCGCAGGGCGCCGCGCGATGAAAAACCGTCCCCGGCTGGTGATCAGCGCCGCCGTGACCCTGGGATACGGTTCGTTGTCGATCCATTTGTCCATCTGCTCATCCCCAGCGGCGGAGCCGGACGGGACTTCCCGCTTGCCTGCCGTGCCGCGCGAACCCGGACCGGAAGTCGAGCTCATTCGTCGGCCGCGTCCCATTCCCCCGGCGAACCGGGAGCAAGGCGATTGCATCGGAGCGGGAACGGCCTTATATGCCAGTATGTCACCTGACGATGGTAGCCGCCTTGAACGATCGAGTCAACTTGCGCCGTTCAACCCGCTTTCCACCCCGCATGCCGGGCGGGAGCGCAATGCCCGGCAAAGAAGCGGGCCGGACGGCATCGAAGGAAGGAGCACCGATATGGAAGAGAGGTTGCGCGACTTTGATGTGATCATTCTCGGGAGCGGTCCGGGAGGTCTCCAGGCCGCCGTGCACGCCGCCCGCGGCAAGGCCGCCGTGGCGGTCCTCGGGCGCATGCACAAGAGCTCCCTGTTCAAGGCTCACGTGGAAAACTACTGCTGCATGGACACCACCTTGAGCGGTCGGGAGATACTCGAACAGGGGAGGACGCAGGCACAAAAATTTGGAGCGCGTTTCATCGACGAGGATGTGCTGGACCTGCGACGCGGGGAGGACGGCAGATTCTCCATCAAGCTGGAATCCGGCGCCGTCCTGACCGCCTGGTCCCTGATCCTGGCCATGGGTGTTTCGAGAAACCGACTGAACGTGCCCGGGGAACGTGATCTGCTCGGCAAGGGCGTGAGTTACTGCGTCGAATGCGACGGGAACTTCTTTCGCAACCAGGTTGTCGTGGTGGCGGGGAACGAAAGCGCGGCGTGCTCCGGAGCGCTCTCTCTGTTGCTCATCGCCGCCGAGGTGCACCTGATCTATACGGAGCTGAGCGTCAGCGAGAACCTGGCATTTCAGGTGAATTCCAGCCCCATCCACAAACATCCGGGGCGAAAAGTCAAAGCGATCGTCGGGTCTATGGGAGTTGAGAAGGTGGTGCTCGACAACGGCGAGGAAATCGAAGCCGCGGGGGTGTTCATCGAACTCGGGGCCAAAGGCGCCCTCGAGCTGGCCACCAAGCTCGATGTCGCTCTCGATCCCGAGACCATGCAGTACATCCGGGCGAACAAGAAGCAGGAGACCAATGTGCCGGGTGTGTATGCGGCCGGGGACATCTGCGGCCCCCCCTGGCAGATGGCGAAGGCGGTGGGGGAAGGATGCGTGGCCGGCATGGAAGCGAGCGGATACGCCCGGCGGATGAAAACGGGGAAAAGCGGGGATTGACGTTTGCCGGGAATGGGCCCGTCGCGGAATAGTCCTTGACAAGTGGATCAAACCCCCTACAATGCGCCTTCTGTTGCCGGAACCGCGCGAAGGTTGACGGGCGTTCCGGCGGCGTGAAGGGCAAAATCGAGACGATTCGGTTTTTTGAAAGTTTTTGCTTGACCTGTTCCGCTAGGGGGTGTAGAAAGCCCCGTTCGCTGGAGATTGAACCGCGAACGGTTCTCGCGGAAGGGAAGCGAAATAAAGTCGCTTGACAAGTATTGACGAAGAAGGTAGATTGAAAAGTCCCTGAGCGGGAACGAGTCTGTTCTTTGGAAACTAAATAGTGGGTAAGGTGCTGGGCCTAGAGAGAGAGATTTAAGGGATAAACTGGAGAGTTTGATCCTGGCTCAGAATAAACGCTGGCGGCGTGCCTAACACATGCAAGTCGAACGAGAAAGCCTTAATCTTCGGATGGGCGAGTAAAGTGGCGCACGGGTGAGTAACGCGTAGGTAACCTACCTCCGGGACCGGGATAACAGTGCGAAAGTGCTGCTAATACCGGATACGATTGTGGAGCGGGAGCTCTACGATGAAAGTCGGCCTCTCAGAGAAGCCGATGTTCGGGGATGGGCCTGCGTCCTATCAGCTGGTTGGTAGGGTAACGGCCTACCAAGGCGACGACGGGTAGCTGGTCTGAGAGGATGATCAGCCACACTGGCACTGGAACACGGGCCAGACTCCTACGGGAGGCAGCAGTGAGGAAT